>NZ_LIRO01000111.1:0-35704 GCF_002742025.1 Limnothrix sp. PR1529 | reverse complement strand
GCCCCATCCCAGCGGGGCCGCACCCCCAACAGCGCCAACGCTTCCGCCAAGTCATCGCCTCCGGTGCGCATGGTGGAAGTGCCCCAAACTGACAACCCGAGGGTGGTTGGATAATCGCCGTTTTCCTGAACATAGCGTTCAATCAGGGTGTCGGCAGCCTTGCGCCCCACTTCCCAAGCGCTTTCCGTGGGCAGAGATCGCAAATCCACCGAGTAGAAATTGCGGCCGGTGGGCAACACGTCCGCGCGGCCCCGGCTGGGGGCCCCCGATGGCCCCGGCGGCACAAATTCGCCATTGAGTCCCTGCAAGAGCCGATCGATTTCCTGGGGAGTTTGGCGCAAGGCGGGCAGGAGCCGATCGCGCACCCAAGCCAAAGCCTGATCCGTGTGGGATCCCACGGACGGCCAGGGGCGATCGGCAATGAGGGCCGCCACGGCTTCGCTGGCCTGGGTTTCCAGAACGGCGATCGCGTCTCCCAAGGTGCGGCAGGTGGCTAGGTGGGGCCAGCGATCGACCTCCGGCAACGGATCGCCCCAATCGGCCGTGAGGGGATCGAAGCTCAGTTGCCAATCTTGGGCGATCGCCCGCGTCAGGCCCCCTTGGCCGCCTTGGGCAGAACGGGCGATCGCCACGGTCAAATCACGCAATTGCTCGCCCGTGGGACAATGCCCAAAAATATGCAAGCCATCCCGAATTTGGGCTTCCTTCAGTTCGCAAAGATAGCCATCCAGAGCGGCGATCAGATCTTCAATGGCTGATTGGTTTTCGAGAACGATCTGAGCTGAGTTTGATCCCCGAGTTAAGGAATAATTAGCAGCTCCTAGTTTGGTTTTGAGATCCTGATCGAGCTGATTATCTTCAATCAGTTTCAATAATTTAGGAGCGATCACCCGAGTTCGCTTGGGATCTAAACTTTGCGCTTCATAGTATTCGTCGATCAGGCCCTCAATTAAGCTCAAATCACCATACAGTTCTGCCCTAGTTAACGGTGGGGTTAGGTGATCTAAAATTACCGCCTGGGCCCGTCGTTTGGCTTGCGAGCCTTCACCGGGATCATTCACAATAAATGGATAAAAATGAGGAACCGGCCCAAGGGCAATTTCCGGGAAGCAATTCTCTGAGAGAGCAATGCCTTTTCCGGGCAACCATTCTAAATTGCCATGCTTCCCAAAATGGATGATCGCCTGAGCGGCAAATTGCGATCGCAACCACTCATAAAACGCTAAATATTCATGGGTGGGTTCCAAGTCTGGCGCGTGATAGTTCAAACTAGGATCCCGATCGTATCCTCGGGCCGGTTGAATGCCCACAAAAACCTTGCCCCATTGCAACCCTGAAATGGGAATTACCGGCTCTTTTTCAATCACCGTTTTGGGAAACCATTGCTCATGATCCGGTTTCGGATTGGCCAGGGATCCCCAGCGCTGATTGATTGCCTCTTGCACCTCGATCGGCAAGGTTTCAAACCAGGTTTGGTAGTTCGTGAATGATAGATATTGGCGAATGGATCGCCCCGTCCAGCCCTCAGGATCATTGGTCGTTCCTTGGGTCAGTTGCTGAATGAGTTGGTCACCAGTTTTTGGCAATTGTTCTAAATCACCCAAGTCATAGCCCGATCGCGCCAAGGCCCACAGAAAATCAACACAACTTTGGGGCGTATCCAAGCCAACACCATTGGCCAAGCGCCCATCTCGATTTGGATAATTGGCCAACACAATAGCGATCGGGCGATCGCCAGGAGCTGATCGCCGCAACTTCACCCAATTAGCCGCCAGTTTTGCCACAAAATCCAAGCGATCGGGAATGGGTTCAAGCGCGATCGTTTCTGTTTCTAAATCTCGATCGCGCTGTTGCACCGATTTGCAAGCCACCAGCCGAGTTGCCACCCGACCGTCCACCTCCGGCAGCGCCACCTGCATTGCCATATCTCGAGGGGATAACCCTTGCTGGTTGGTGAGCCATTGATCTTGGGTTCCGCTGCTCAAAATAATTTGCAAAACAGGCACATTTAACCGCTGCCAAAGGGAATGGGGTTGCGCCTGGCCAAGGGTAGATTGGGCCTTGGTGATTGCAAATCCCGTTGAAGCCAATAACAGGTCGATCGCCTGAGATTTCAGAGCGGAACCCACTTCTTCCTGAATATCCGAATCTTGCAACGAAGCCACGTAAATGGGCACTGGTTGCAAATTCACCGCCAACAGGGCATGGCATAGTTGATCGATCGCCGCTAAGTTTCCCGCTTGATAATAGGCTCGATAAAATAAAATTCCAACAATTCCAACGGTTCCAATCGGTTTAGAAACTGGGGAGCCTTCAGGGGCATTATTTTGAGGATATTGGTAAAAGCCCCAACGTTCGATCGGCTGAGGATTGGGAGGTTGATATTGCGTTTGAAAATAGGTATCTGATAACTTCAAGAGCGCATTTTGAACATTCTCTACGCCACCTTCATTCAAATAGCGCCAAATCTGGTCACACAAACTCAAGGGAGCCGTTGAATGGGAAACCAAGTCAGGATCTGGGCGATCGTCTCCGGGCAAAACCAACAGCCCAATGCCCGATCGCTCAGCTAGATCTCGCACCACCTCTAGCCCGTAGCTCCAATAGGCACGGCCCCCCAACAAGCGCAAAACAATTACCTGCGCTTGCGACAAAACGTCCTCAGCATAGGTATCGATCGTCAGTTGCTGTTGCAGTTGCAAGAGGTTAGTGGCGCGGATGGCTGGGAAATTTTCCGGCAGCGATCGACGGGCGATCGACAGCGTTTGAATATCCGTATCTTTGGCCGTCAAAACAATGATCGGAGCCGGAGTTTGCTCAACAAAAATAACGCCTTCTGTATTCGGTTCCCAGCCACCGGGCAACGCAGCAATCCTATGCATTGGTCTTTTGATCGTCGTGAGCGCTAGTGGAACAATGAGCAGCGTTTAGGCAAGAGCGTTTAGACAAGAGCGTTTAGAAAATTGGGCAACTTAATCCCGTTCGATCGCATCGGCCCTTAAAATTTCAAGGCGATCTTTGATTCGTCTTGCCAAAGACCGATCTTAGTCCTGGGTTCGTTCAATCTTTCATCGATTTAGTTGGAGCCATGGCCGGACATAGTAAATGGGCAAACATTAAGCGCCAAAAGGCCCGGGTGGATGCGGTGCGCGGCAGTGTCTTTACCAAACTGTCGCGGGAGATTATTGTGGCGGCCCGCAGTGGTGCGGATCCTACCGGTAATTTCCAACTGCGAACCGCGATCGACAAGGCCAAGGCGGCTGGTGTGCCCAATGCCAACATCGATCGGGCGATCGCCAAGGGAGCCGGTCGGCTGGCGGGGGAAGGGGCGGAACTGGAAGCCATTCGCTATGAGGGCTATGGCCCCGGTGGCGTGGCCGTGCTGATTGAAGCCCTCACGGACAATCGCAACCGCACCGCTGCTGACCTGCGCGTGGCCTTCAGCAAAAACGGCGGCAACCTGGGGGAAACCGGCTGCGTGGGCTGGATGTTTGAAAACAAGGGCGTGGTCACCATCGTGGGCGAGGCGATCGAGGAAGATGCGCTGCTGGAAGCCTCGATCGAGGGGGAAGGAGAATCCTATGATCCCTTCTCTGGCCAAGACCAAAAGGGATTTGACCTCGTGGGGTTTGAAGTCAAAACAGCCCCAGATAACTTGGAAAATTTGGAATCGGTGCTGAAGGCGCGTGGCTTTCGGGTGTGGCAATCGGAAACTCGTTGGTTTCCCACCAACACCGTCGCCGTGACCGATCGCGATCAAGCCAAAGCCCTCATCAAAATGATGGACACGATCGAAGACTTAGACGACGTGCAAAGCGTCGCCACCAACTTTGAAATGACCGACGATCTGATGGCGGAAGTGATGGCTTAGGCGATCGGCCCCACAATCGGGAGGATCGCAGGCGAGCATGGGCGATCGCTCAGGAGCCGGACTAGACCCCATCGCTGACCCGATCGGACTGTTCGATCCACTAGCCTGTAGTCCACTGGCCTGTAGCCCTATAGCCTGTAGTCCTAGTTTTTGAGCCTGTAGTCCTAGTTTTTGGATTGGGACTCTTCCCGAGGGGGCAACGTCGCCAACAGCACCAGGCAGTTTTTGCCATCCACCTGCAACCGATATTCCACCCGATCCATCAGCCGGTTCAAAATCAACCAGCCATAGCCATTCTCCTGCTTGGCTTCCGGCACTGGCGGCAGGTAATTATCCAAACTGAAGCCCTGGCCGCGATCCCAAATCTCGATCGCCAGCTCCCGATCCTGCACCTCCACCGACATCTCCACCGGCAGGTGGGGGCGATCCTTGTGGGCATGGCGCACCACGTTGGAATAGGCCTCCGCCAACACCAGCCGCAGACGGTTCGACTGGCGGGCCCAATCCACTCGATCGCCTAGCTCAATTTCCAGGGAACCGAGTAACCACTGCTCAACAATGGTTAGAAACTTCAAGTTGCTTGGGACTTGGATTTCAGTTCTCATCGGTTTACAGAACCTCCAGCAGCAGTAGGGTCTGGTCGTCTTCTTGCTCGTCGGGCGCAACCTGTTGCAAGGTCGCCAACAAGCGCTTGAGATCAAACGGGCTTCCTTGTTGCTTCAACAGTTCCCACAGGCCCTCCTGTTGCAACATTGAACCGTTCACCAAACTTGTTCCCGGGAGTTGTATGTTCGCCACTGTTGCTTCCGTAATTCCGTCACTAGCCATCAGCAGAGCCTCCCCTGGCTCTAGAGTCTGTTCCCCCCCCGTACCTTTCCACTCCGGCAAGATACCCAGCGGCACTCCCCGAGCCTTGAGATAGGTTGGCTCAATTTCCTTGAGATCGCCACCGGCCAGGACTTTTTCCTGAACCACCTGGGGCGACCAAACCACGGGGTAGACGTGACCCGCGTTGGCATAGCTCAAGCGTCTCGTGCTGGGAGTGTAGCGTGCTAGGGCAATCGTAATGAATCGATTGCTATTAAACAAATTTTCAAACAGGGCCCGATTCAGCCGCCGAATCGCTTCATCTGGCTCCGGAGACTCCGCCCGAGCCAGTTCTTGGCGCAAAACAGAGATCGAACTGGCCATAAATAGGGCCGCCGGAACCCCCTTTCCGGACACATCCCCAACCGCTAACCACACATCCCCCTGAGGATGGATAAAGACTTCAAAAAAGTCGCCCCCCACTTCGCGCGCGGGCTGGCATTCCGCCTGCACACGCACCCCGAGTACTTCTGGCCAATGTTGGCGCAACAAGTCCGCCTGCACCTGCCGCGCCACTTCCAATTCCATGCGGAACTGCTGGGTTTGGGCTTCGGTGCGCTGATACAGACGGGCTTGGGAAAGGGCCAAGGCCGCCTGTTCTGTTAGCTCCGAAATCAACGCCACTTCATCGGTTTGCCAGCCGGGTTGTCCTTGGCGCACCAGGGACAACAGGGCCAAACATTCCTGTTGATAGACCAAAGGAATGAGCAACTCATCGATGGCTCCCCCTGGGCTGTCGCTGCCATCGGTGTTGACTTGGGTTTGCTGAATGGTCAAGTGCTCCAGGGCCGCTTGCACCGGATCCCGCAATTGCCCGTCTTCGTGGGTCAGGCTCCAGTCATCCCGATCGAGTGGGTAGCGCAGGGGTTCTCCTTTGGCTTGCCCCCCTTCCACGGGCTGCAACAAGGCGCAATGGGCGTTCAGGGTGGTGGTGATGGTCTGGGCGATGGTGGGCAACATGCTGTCGTAATTCAGGGATTCCCGAATTGCGCTCATCATGGCGTTAAACAGGGATTCGCGGCGCAGGGCCCTGTTTAACTCGTTCGTGCGGCGCTTAACCACACGATAGGTTTCGGCCGCTTGGTTCACGACGGATTTGAGTTCGTCGGGACTCCAGGGCTTTGTCAGATATCGGAAAACTTTACCGGAGTTGATGGCTCCTACGAGGTCTTCTACGTCGGTGTAGCCGGTCAGAATAATGCGGATCGTGTCGGGGAATCGATCGACGGTTTTGCTCAAAAACTCAGTGCCGTTCATGCCCGGCATCCGCTGGTCTGAGACGATCACGGCCATTTCCCCGTCGCGATCGAGCACTTCCAAGGCATTGAAACCACTGTCAGCCTTATAAACCGCGAAGTCGCGACGGAAGGTTCGATACAACAAATCGAGGTTATCCGGTTCGTCATCAACCACCATCAATTTGAGTTTTGTTTCTGCTCTTGGTGTGGTTTGGACGACTAAGCTCATCGCGTGCTCCACTTGCACTGCTGGACAGGGTTGGCGGGGGTCGTGGGGGTGACCCCAGGGATGGGGATGGGCATCGGGTTAGGTTTTTGCAAACAAGGTTACCCGATCGACAAAGGGGGCTAGAAAGGAGGCTAGTTTTTATTACTTAGCCTTTTCGATTCTGACGACCATGATCCGGTTGATCGCGCCATTCCTGAGTGAGGAATGGGCCGCTTCCAAGCTGGGAAGAGAATTGATCTTCGGGACTGGTGTAGCGATCGATACAAGTGGGCCAAGGCTCACTCGGGACAAGGGGGAATTCCCACGTTCTACCCTAGCCTACCCGATGTGCTGAAACACTGGGCGTGAAATCCTAGACACAAACCGACTGATTCAGCCCATGCCCTGGCCGTTGACGAACCAATGACCAGATGCGCTGGCTAAGCGACTGGCCGAGCGACTGGCCAAGCAACTGATTAGTTTTTACCCAGTTTTGGCTTGAGGAATCATTGGGCTGGAGAAATCATTGGGTTTTGAATCATCCCGCTCATCAATCCTTCAGTGGCCGAGAAATTTCAGCAGCCCCCAAAGAAAAATACAGGAAAAGTTCAAAAGAAACCCATTGGCATTGATTCGGCTAGATTCTCTCTGCAATTCGCAATTTTGCGGATCGCGATCGGGAATTTTGACCCATTTCAGCATCGTTGGGGCAGATGGGCTTTTTGGTGATGACTTTGAGTTGGGTTGATTCTCGCAGTCGGTGCTTCACAATTCGATCCTCAAGGCTGTGGAAGCTGATGACGGCGAGGCGGCCTTGGGGAGCGAGCCAATTGGGGGCCCGATCGAGCAGGGTTTCCAAAACTGCCAACTCTTGGTTCACCACAATCCGCAGGGCCTGAAAGGTGCGGGTGGCGGGATGGATACGCCCATGGCGATATTTACCGGGCACACAGCGGGCGATCGCGTTGGCCAGCTCGAGGGTGGTTTGGAAAGGCTGCGTTTGCCGCTGTTCCACGATCGCCCGAGCAATCCGCCGAGATAATCGTTCTTCACCATAGGTATAGATCGCGTTAGCCAGGGGCACTTCTTGCCAATGGTTCACCACGTCGGCGGCGGATTCCGTGAGCCGATCGTCCATGCGCATGTCCAAGGGGCCGTCGTGGCGAAAGCTGAAACCCCGATCGGGCTGGTCAAACTGCATGGAGCTAACGCCCAAGTCTGCCAAAATGCCGTCAAATTGCTGATCGCCGGGGTTGAACTGCGCAAAGTTGCTGCGCACGAAGGTGACGCGATCGCCCCAGGGGGCCAACCGTTCCCGCGCGATCGCCAAGGCGCGATCGTCACAATCGAGGCCCACCACCCGCACCTCTGGATCGGCCGCCAGCAGGGCCGCCGTGTGGCCCCCAGCCCCCAGCGTGGCATCCAGATAGCACCCGCCCGATCGAGGTTGCAGACCCGCGACACATTCATCTCGGAGCACGGACAAGTGGCCCCAGTCGATCGACTCAGCGGGGAGTGCCTCCGCCCCCGATCGGCTCCCATTAATCGATTCATCCAGGCCAGAATCCACAGGGCCAGAATCCACAAAGTCAGGCTCCACAGGATCAGACCCCACAGGATCAGACGCAACGGGACTAGGCTCAGGGGCAGAACTTGCGGAACTCATGGCAGCGGCGGTCATAGCAAACATCGGCGAGGCAAACATCGGCAAGGTGCAACATTGGCGGCCACCGGGCTGAGGCCAAGGGAACCAACGGAGTTCCATTATCCGCCCGGGTGGGAATTCGCCGATCGCGGGTCGATCGCGCCGAGTCAACCGTTGCCGGGCCCAAGTCAAGATTTCCAGACCGATCGACCCTCAGGATCCAAATCAGATCTAGCAAGCCCTTGGTTTCCTCCTCTACAATCAACCCAACCTTTAACGACGATCCCTACCGTTCCCTTCATCGGATTTGCCGTTAAAGCCATTGTTTAGGAGCAACCATCGTGAGTCCCCAAGTCCTCGCTGATCCCGCCTCGATCGCCCCAGTTGCCTTTTCCACCGAGGCCTTTGACGCAGCCGTCATGAAAACCTACGGCCGCTTCGCGATCGCCCTGGAGCGTGGCGAAGGTAGCCGCGTTTGGGACACCGAGGGCCGCAGCTATCTGGACTTTGTGGCGGGCATTGCCACCTGCACCCTGGGCCATGCCCACCCGGTGATGACCAGCGCCGTGAGCCAGCAGATTCAAAAACTGCACCACGTTTCCAATCTTTACTACATCCCTGAACAAGGGGCATTGGCGGCCTGGTTGGTGGAACATTCCTGCGCCGATCGGGCGTTTTTCTGTAACTCCGGAGCCGAAGCCAACGAGGGCGCAATCAAACTGGCCCGCAAATATGCCCACACGGTGTTGGGCATTGATGAACCGGTGATCCTCACGGCCCACGCCAGCTTCCACGGGCGCACCTTGGCCACCATCACCGCCACCGGCCAGCCCAAATATCAAAAGAACTTCAGCCCTCTGGTTCCGGGGTTTGAATATATCCCTTACAACGACATTGCGGCCCTGGAAGCGACGATCGCCCGCTTGGAAACCAACGGCCCCCGCGTTGCTGCCATCATGCTGGAAGCGCTCCAGGGAGAAGGGGGCGTGCGTCCGGGCGATCGGGCTTATTTCCAACGGGTTCGGGAAATTTGCGACGATCGGGGCATCTTGTTGATTCTTGATGAAGTGCAAGTGGGCGTTGGCCGCACGGGGCAACTGTGGGGCTACGAAAACCTGGGCATTGAGCCGGATATTTTCACTTCCGCCAAGGGTTTGGGCGGCGGCATCCCGATCGGGGCCCTGCTGTGCAAGGCCAAGTGCAATGTGTTTGAACCGGGTGACCACGCCAGCACCTACGGCGGCAATCCCTTTGCCTGTGGGGTGGCGATGGCCGTTTGCCAAACGGTGGGCGCGCCGGGCTTTTTGGACAATGTGCGCGATCGGGGCGAGCAATTGCGGGCGGGTCTGAAGGCCCTGGCGGTTCAATACCCCAACTTGATTGCGGAAGTGCGCGGTTGGGGTCTAATCAACGGTCTGGTGCTAAAGGAGGATGCGGGCCTCAGCTCGATCGATTTGGTCAAAACCGCCATGGCCGCCGGTCTGTTGCTGGTGCCGGCCGGGCCGCAGGTGGTGCGATTTGTGCCGCCCCTGATTGTCACTGCCGCCGAAATTGACGAAGCGTTGGCCGCCATCACCCAAGCGATCGCCACCTTGCAAGCGGCCTAGGGCGATCGGGCTGGCTATGGCGATTGCACGAATTGCGTCAATTTGATGAGTTGATTTGATTAATCGATTGGATTCAACAGGGCGATCGGGCAACAAGCTTGCTTCGTCTATCCCCAATGATCCAAATGATCTAATCTGGCGGGATAGGCATGGCTTATCCCGTTTTTGTTTTTTTGATTGAACGAACCCAGAGCCTGATCAGTAACTCAAGTTGGTGGCTAAAGTGGCTAGAACCGACCGCCAAAATTTGCTAACAAGCCTGTCGCCAAATTTGCCGATGAAATCTGCCAATAAAATTTGCTAACAAGGTGTGGAGGCTCAAGCAACCCCTGACTCAGTGGCCCATCATCCAACAGCCGAAATTCAGCGGTAGCCCCTCGGCCGAGGCCTCTTAGCTGTCGTGATTTGCCTTTGCCAGCAGGCCAGCCCCTCCGCGATCGCATCTTGCAAAAATTCCCATGAAAATCATTAAGAAAATTCTGGCGGGCAGCTTTCTCACCCTGGGCGGCTTCTTTTGGCTGGTCGCTCTTTTGGTTCCGTTGTCGCCCTTGGAACCGGGACAAACCGTTGCCGATCGGGAGCGCGAAAACCAAAGCGCTATTTTGGGATGTGTTGTCTTTGGTGCGCCCTTTGTGGCGGGTGGTGGCTGGCTGCTTTGGGATCTTAAAAAACAACATCAAACACAACAAAAAAATCAAGAGCGCCAACAACAGGAACAGCTACGTCAATGTTTGATGGAATTGTTGGCTGAAGGACAAGGCCAGGTCACCCTATTTGAATTTGCCATGCGATCGGGCTTGGAGGCCGATCGGGCCCGCGCCTATCTCGATCGCATGTCGATTGAATTTGGGGCAGAATATCAAATTGGGCAGCAGGGAGAAACGCGGTACTTTTTCCCGACCAGTCACCATTAACTTCAGAATTAATCTCAGATTCCAGATTTCAGATTCCAGATTTCAGATTCCAGATTCCAGATTCCAGATTCCAGATTCCAGATTCCAGATTTCAAATTATGGTTGATTATGGGGTGAATTCAAGGTTCCAAAATTAGCTCAATTCCGTTGTGCCTTTTGCCAGTTCCTCAGAGCCTGATTCCTTAGATTAGGCCTTTAAAAATTTCAGGAATTAAAGATTCAAACCAAGATTAGATCATGAAATTTCTTGTTCAATCACTTCCCCTTTTGCCGACCGCAATGGGCATTGCCACAATTTTGAGTCTTGCGATCGCCCCGCCGAGTTCAGGGCAATCCCTTGGAGCCAATTGTTTCGGCACAATTCGCGGTAATTCAGCGGTGAATTTGCGATCGGGCCCGGGCACTCAATTCCCGATCGTAGATCGAGTCAATCCGAGCAGTACGGTGATTTTGCTCAACGACGCGAATGAGCGGTGGGAACCCAATCCCCTGACCCGCACCGATGGCCAGGGCAATCAGTGGCACATGGTCACCAAGTCCCGATCGGGTCAGGGCGAGATCGTGCCGCCTCATCGCCGGGCCTGGATCCGCGAAGACCTGATGAGCATTAGCTGTCCGCCCTAGGGAAGCCAGCGATCGAGCGATTGCACATAGTTGACCACCGTTGCTCCGGCAATTTGTTCGGCGGCTTGGGCAGCGGGGGCGCTGGGTTCTTGGCTCGCCGCACCGTTGGATGGAACTGCGGCGGAATCGGCGGAAACCAAGGGGCGATCGCTCGGCGGCTCCACAAAGGTAACCACGACAATTTTGGGATCGTTGGCGGGGCCCGCAGCCACGGCCCAAGCGCCGATCGGTTGGTCGCTTTGCCGCACCAGGCTGTGGGTGGCCAACCAGCCGATCGCGGCGTTGGGTTGGGGTGGGCGATCGGGAGGCTGGCTCGCCTCGGGGGCGGGGAGGCTGCTGGTGCGCGGTTGCAGGGCCGATCGCAACAATTCCAAGGTGCTGGGCTGCAACCCCAAAAACTCCCGGCTGACCTGGGCCGATCGATCCTTGACCAAATGGGGTTGCACCCGATAGCCACCATTCACCGCCACGGCGGCCATCACGGCAATTTGCAGGGGGGAGGCGGCCATTTCGCCCCGGCCCAAGGCCAGATTCACCCCTTCGCCCAAATACCAGCGGGCTTGCACCGATTCCCGTTTCCAAAGGGCTTCCAAGCTGGGGCCCGGATCCTCATCCTCGGCCAGTTCAATGCCCGATCGCTGGCCAAACCCAAACCGACGGGCCCAGGCGATCGTGTTGGTGCTATCCAGCCGGAGCGCCACCTGCTCAAAAAATGCATCACTGTCTTGGGTGTCTAACTTGCCCAAGGCCTCTCGAAAGTTGAGGGTGACAATGCTTGGCCAGGTGACCTTGGTAAATTCCGCCCAGGGCAACCCACCGGGACGACTGCGGCGATCGATCCGCCACCGTTGATGAAGGGCCATTTGCCCCGACTCCAGCGCCGCCACGGCGGTAATCCACTTGAACAGCGCGCCCGGACGAATGGCTTTCAGGGCCCGGTTGCCCCCCTGACCCGGGTTGGGCCACTGGCCGGCCATGGCCAAGACCGCGCCATTGTCCGGATCCAGGGCAACTGCGGCCCCGCTGACTCCGTTAATCAGCCCCTCCAGGGTTTGTTGCAGCGGTAAATCTAGGGTCAGGCGAACCGGCGTGGGCGGTTCCGTGGGTTTGCGGGCCAACACGCGCACAGGCAGACCATTGCGATCGAGTTCCACTTGCTCGCCCCCGGACTGGCCCCGCAGTTGGGCCTCCAGGGCCGCTTCCAAGCCCGATCGCCCAATCAGATCGCCCGATCGGTAATCTTGCAGCGGCTCCAGGCGATCGACCTCCGCCGCGTTCACCTCCCCCACCTTGCCCAAAATGGTCTGGGCGAGCTGTCCGTGGGGATAGTCGCGCTCTGCCTCGGGCTGGATCGCCAGGCCGCGCACTTGGGTGGCCAACTCCGCCACCGTGGTCATTTGCGAAGGGGGCAACCCCCGGGCCAAGCGCACCAATACGGGCGATCGCCAACCGGCCTGCTCCAGTCGTGCCAGCAATTCCGACTCCGGCCGCCCCAACACTCGGGCCAACTCCGGCAAAATGGCCCGCCACTCTTGCGGCGATTGGGCCACGGGCCAAGCCATGGCCGAAATTGAGGGGCGATTATCCACCAACACCCGCCCCGATCGATCCAGCAGGGCAGCCCGGGTTGGCAGGGTTGGCATCAGTCGAATTCGGCTGGCCGCCGCCAATTGTCGATAGCGCTGTCCTTCCACCAGTTGCAGATAGGCCAACCGGCTGCCAATGCCCCCTAACAACACCACGGCCACGACCAAACACCCCAACGGCTGGTAGCGCCGCCCGATCGTCCGTTCCGGCTGTTGATCCAATTTGGGCGAGTTGGGAGGGGGCGATGCGACCATGGAACGACAACAGCCCAGCGCGGGCGCAGCGAAAAGGGCTAATCGATGAGGGCTAATAAGGGCGATTTAATCAGCTTGCCACAGACTGCTCCCGCAGACCGCCGCCGATGGAGTTCATCGCAAAACCCGAAATAGTCGGCATAGAATAGGGCAAGATTTGTTCAATTCCCGTTGTCCAGTTCCCGTTGTTCAGTTCCCGTTGTTCAGTGACGAAGCTCAAACCTGAGGTTCGATCGCCTATGAACCGCCAGGTTTGAACAACTGCCCCAGAACAACCACCCTGGAACAATTGCCCTGGAACAATTGCCTCGATGGTCTTTCAATCCCCGGCAGCATCACCGGCCATGTCCCAAACCGCAATCCGAGCCAGCCAGGCGATCGAAACCGATACCCAACTGGATGTCGAGTTACGAAAAGTCTTCAAAGTCTATAACGGCGAAACCGCTGTGCGCGGCGTGGATCTCCACATCGGGCGGGGTGAGTTTTTCAGTATTTTGGGTCCCTCCGGTTGCGGCAAAACCACCACCCTGCGCCTCGTGGCTGGCTTTGAGCAACCTTCGGCCGGCGAGGTGCTGGTTAGGGGGCAATCGATGCTGAATGTGCCTCCTTACCAGCGCCCCGTCAACACCGTGTTTCAAAGCTATGCGCTCTTTGGACACATGACCATTTGGGACAATGTGGCCTTTGGTTTGCGGATCAAGCGCTGTGGCAAGGCGGAAACCGAGGAGCGGGTGAACGAGGCCTTGGCCCTGGTGAAGATGGAGAAATTCGCCCGGCGCTATCCCAACCAGCTATCGGGCGGTCAACAACAACGGGTGGCCCTAGCTCGGGCCCTGGTGAACCGGCCGGCGGTGTTGCTGTTGGATGAACCCTTGGGCGCGTTGGACTTGAAACTGCGCAAGGAAATGCAGATGGAACTATCCACGCTGCATCGGGAATTGGGGTTGACCTTTGTGATGGTGACCCATGACCAAGAGGAAGCCCTCAGCCTGTCCGATCGGATCGCGGTGATGAATGAAGGGCGCGTGGAACAGGTGGGCAGCCCCAGCGAGATTTATGAGTCACCGCGCACGCCGTTTGTGGCGGATTTCATTGGGGATACGAATCTGTTTCGAGGCCGGGTGGCGGAGTTCGATCGCACCGGCAGCGCGATCGTGACCGACAGCGGCCTGAAGTTGGTGGCGGCCCCCAGTGGAGATTGGGCGGGCAGCGCGGGCGAGGCGGCGGCCGTGAGCGTGCGCCCCGAAAAAATTCAAGTTAGTCTTTACCCGCCCGACCTGGCGGTGAACTGCTTTGAGGGCTGGTTGCAGAACGTGATGTACCTGGGAACCCATGTGCATTACGTGGTAGAACTGCGATCGGGCGATCGGTTAACGGTCATGCAGGTGAATACCGGCGGCGAATTGCCCGCCCTCAAAACCCCCATTTACGCCTATTGGTCAACGGCCGATGCCCTGGCCATGCCAGCAGCCTAGGGCGAAGGGGGGCTAATCAACCATTCCCCAGGGACTCACTCCCGCAGTCCTGGTTCCCAAAGCATGGCCCAGCCAGCGCTCTACCCAACCTTGCTTTGATCATTCATGGCTTCCGTTGCCCCTTCTCGTCGTGCCCTCTCCCGTCGTGACTTCTTGCGCCGCACTTCGGTAGCGGCCGCTGGCCTGGCCATGACGGGCTGTGGCTGGCGTTTGGCCCAGGTGCGGCCATCGCCGGGCGCAGTCGGGGATCCTTCCAAGCTTTATATCTACACCTGGGCTGGCTACACCGATGAGCTACTGATCGCTCGGTTCCAAAAGGAAACGGGCCTGTCGGTGGTGGTGGATATTTTTGATTCCAATGAGGTGATGTTGGCCAAGCTGCAAGCGGGCGGCGGCAGTCAATACAGCATTATCTATCCCTCCGATTACATGGTGCGGCAGATGCGAGAGCGCAATCTGCTGCGGGAGTTGGATCACGATCGACTGCTGGGGTTGCAGGATTTGTTGGAAACCTACCAAAATCCCAGCTATGACCCCAAAAATGGCCACAGCGTCCCGGCTGCTTGGGGCACAACGGGCTTGATTTACAACCGGCAACGGGTCGATCGCCCGCCAACGGATTGGGAATTTTTGTGGGCTAACCGGGCCCGCCTCCAGCGCCAGGTGACGCTGTTTAATGATCAGCGGGAAACCATGGGCTTGGCCTTGCGCCGGTTGGGCCATTCCTACAACTCCCAGGATCCTGATCAAATTCGCCAGGCCTACGAAGCATTGCGGGAACTGCGACCGGCGATCGCCCAATTCACCACGGATGGTTGGAAAGACCGGATTTTGGCGGGGGACTTAACGATCGCCATGGGCTTTTCCTCTGACGCGATCGAAGCGATCGAGGAAAACGACCAGTTGGGCTATGTGATTCCCGCCAGCGGCTCTTCCCTCTGGACAGACACGATGGCGATCCCGATCAGTGCGCCCAATGTGGAAGCGGCCTATGCTTGGATGAATTTCACGCTGCAGCCGGAGGTGGCCGCAGGCATGACCCAACGCCTGAAGTTTGCTACCGCCAGCCGCCGGGCGATCGAACAGTTGCCACCGGATTTGGTGCAAAATCCCAGCCTGTTCCCGTCTCAATCGGTGCTCGATCGCTGCGAGGGCATTGCTCCCGTGGGCGCGGCCACCTCCCTTTACGATCGCTACTGGACTCAGCTAACCAGCGGCTAGGGCCGAGCAAGCCTTAATGACTGTTAATTGAACGTTAATTGAAGCTGTTCACGCCAACTGCCCAACCCCTTGAACTGTCTTTGCTGATTAGTCCTAACAAGCCCTATGACCCCCGCTAGCCCCGCTAACCCGATCGTTGAGGCTCCCGCACCCAAACCCCGCCGTTGGGTTGGCCCCTGGGCGCTGTTGGGGCCGCCGGGCCTGTGGCTGTTGCTGCTGTTGGTTTTGCCGGTGCTGGTGATTTTTGAACTCAGCCTGGTTCCCGGCATCAAGCCCGGCGATTTGGTGAACCCCTCAGGGATTGACAACTACCTGACGGTGTTTCAGCCCATCTATCTTCAAGTGATTGGGCGCACCCTGTTCTATGCGATCGGGACAACGGTGGTTTGTTTGCTGCTGGGGTTTCCGGTGGCCTACTGGTTGGCGCTGATGTCGCCCAAGCGGTGGCAAAACCTGCTGTTGGTGGCCTTTACGCTGCCCCTGTGGACTTCTTCGCTGCTGCGTTCCTACGCTTGGATTACGATTTTGCGACCCACGGGCGTTTTGAACTCCCTGCTGGGGTTGGTGGGGCTGCCGGGTCTGGATATTTTGAACCAAACGCCCGCCGTGCTCCTGGGGATGGCCTACAGCTTTTTGCCCTATATGGTGCTGATTCTGTACTCCTCTTTGGAAAAGCTCGATCGCCGATTGTTAGAAGCGGCGGCAGATTTGGGGGCCACCCCGATCGAGGCCTTCTGGAAAGTGACCGTTCCCCAAAGCTTGCAGGGCATTGCCGCCGGTTCGTTGCTGGTGCTGATCACCAGTTTGGGCGACTTTGTGAACCCGGAATTGCTCGGCGGGGCCTCCAGCATGACGGCTTCCCGGCTAATCTATAACCAGTTTCTGGGTGCGACCCAAAATTGGGGCTTTGGTTCAGCTTTGAGTATGCTGATGATCCTGGCTGTCAGCTTGGGGATTGCGTTGCTCATTCGCTACAGTGATGGCCGCCCCGCTGCCTAGGGTGTTTGGGGATGCATGATGGTGCAGTGGTTCGTTTGTCTTTGCTTGATTCCCTTTGATTGCTCTTCCCGATCGCCCCATGCTCGATCTCGATCCTGCTTCAACGGATTCCCAGGAGGCCCTCGCAGACGCTATGGCTCGATCGCGTAAGCCTCGCCTGACCTGGCAGGGCGCATTTACCTCGGTCATGTTCTTCCTGATGTACCTGCCGATTCTGGTACTGACGGTCTATAGCTTTAATCAGTCGCCCTACAGCGCCGGTTGGACAGGGTTCACCCTGGAGTGGTATGCCAAGCTGCTGCGGGATGGGCGAATTTTGGGAGCCTTGCAAACCAGTCTTGCGGTGGGTTTGGGGGCTGTTTTGGTGTCGGCTGTGTTGGGAACCACGATGGCCGTTGGCCTGGCCCGCTATCGATTTTGGGGCAAGGGGCTATATCTAGGCATGTCCTATTTGCCCTTGATCGTGCCGGATATTGCGATCGCGGTGGCCACGTTGGTGTTCTTGGCGGCGCTGACGATTCCCCTCAGCTTTTGGACGATCGTGGCGGCTCATATTGTCTTTTGCTTGGCCTATATTGCCCTGGCGGTTTCCACTCGCTTGGCGGATCTCAATCCCTATTTGGAAGAAGCGGCCCAAGATTTGGGCGCAACGCCGGTTCAATCCTTCTTTCAGGTGTTGTTGCCGCAACTGGTGCCGGGAATCATGTCGGGCTGTTTGTTGGCCTTTGTCCTCAGCTTGGACGACTTTTTGATTGCCAGTTTCACGGCCGGTGGCGGTGCAACAACACTCCCAATGGAAATTTTCAGCCGGATTCGCACTGGGGTTAAGCCGGATGTGAATGCTTTGAGTGTGCTGTTGCTGTTGGGTTCCGGTGCGATCGCCTTTGCGGCTGAATGGCTCCGTTTCCAAAGCGAGAAAAAGCCCTCTTAGGGGATGTTTGAAAAGCCAAAACGGCTACCTTGCGGGTCTCATCAACCGACAAAGACAGGGGGCTTAAGCCCCTTGCCCCCACGATCCGCTAACGGCAAGATCGGGGTTTCAGGCGATTTGACGACAGACCCTAAGTCCCTTGCCCCCAAGACCCCTAGTGCTTTAGCTTTCAGCCGATTTTTCACAATCTCTCGATTCCGGGAGGAGCCATCACCGTCGTCTGGCAACTGAGAAAAGAATGAGATCCATTCAACCGCTGCCGATCGAGGTGGTGAATTTAATTGCGGCGGGGGAGGTGATCGACTCTCCGGCGGCAGTGGTGCGCGAGTTGGTGGACAACGCGATCGATGCGGGAGCCACGCGGTTGGCCCTGTCCCTCTGGCTCGATCGGGGCCAAATTCGGCTCACAGACAACGGCTGCGGCATGAGCCGAGCGGATCTGTTGCGGGCGGCCGCTCCCCACAGCACCAGCAAAATTCACGATCGCCCCGATTTGTTCAACATCCGCAGCCTGGGATTTCGGGGAGAAGCATTGCACAGCTTGGCCCAACTGAGCCGCCTGAGCCTCAGCAGCCGGCCGGTTGGCGGGGAGGGTTGGCGAGCGGTTTATGATGCCACGGGCCAGGCTGTGAGCTGTGAAGCGGTCCCGATCGCGCCGGGAACCATTGTCTTGGTAGAGGATTTGTTCGAGGCTTGGCCGTCACGGCGCGATAGTTTGCCGTCTTTGGCTCAACAGTTGCGATCGATCCAGCAGGTGATTCAGCAAGCAGCCCTTTGCCATCCCGCCGTGGCCTGGACGGTCTATCGCAACGATCGGCTCTGGTTTGCCCTGTCGCCGGGAGATTCTGCCCGTCACCTGTTGCCCCAAATCTTGAAACCGGTGCGATCGGCAGATTTGCGGGAAGTGCAGTGGGTGGCCGCCTTGCCCAGCGACCAGGAAGGAGCCGCCCAAATCACCGTCACCTTGGGTCTGCCCGATCGCGTCCATCGGGCCCGCCCTGACTGGGTGCGGATTGCCGTGAACGGGCGAATGGCGGAAGTGCCAGAACTGGAAAGCACGATTTTTGCAACCTTGGGGCGCACCCTGCCGCGCGGCCGCCACCCGATCGCCCTGGTGCATCTCCGGTTGCCGCCCCAATGCATTGACTGGAACCGCACCCCCGACAAACACAAGCTTTATCTCCAGTCGATCGACCATTGGCAAGCCCAGGTACAGGCGGCGCTCCAACAGGCCCTTTCCTTTCGCGAGGCGATCGACGAACCCCAAACCAACACCTACGCGATCGGGCGAACGGCCCAGCTCATTCGGGCCGCCGAAGGGCGATCGACCTATCGTGTGCGCACCGCCGCCGATCCCAACGCCTCTCCGGATGATCCCCAAGCCCTGGGGCAGCCCCGATCGCCCGAACCACTTGACGATCCCTTGGGGGGACAACTGCGGGCGATCGCCCAGGTTCACAACACTTACATTGTGGCGGAGCATACCGGCGGTCTATGGCTGGTGGAGCAGCACATTGCCCATGAGCGGGTTTTGTTTGAATATTTGCGCGATCGTTGGCAAATTTCCGCCCTGAAGCAACCGATCGTCCTGAGTGAGCTGAGCGAGGCGGAACGGGAGGGGCTGGTAAGCTTGGGGATTGAAATTGAACCCTTTGGCGATCGCTGCTGGATTGTGCGCAGTGCTCCGGATCCCTTACTCGATCGCCCTGACTTGGCCGCCGCCTTGGGGGAGCTGGCCCACAGCAACAACCTGGAAGCAGCCCAAGTGGCCGTCGCCTGCCGCACCGCCATTCGCAACGGCACGCCCCTGACGCTTGTGGAAATGCAAGATTTGCTCGATCGATGGCAACGCACCCACAATCCTCGCACCTGTCCCCATGGGCGACCGATTTATTTACCCCTCGATGAATCGAGTTTGGCGCGTTTTTTTCGTCGCCATTGGGTCATTGGCAAAAGTCACGGCATTTAGCCCTCAATTACTCCCATTATTTCGGTAGTAATCCTGTAAATCAATCCGCAAATCATTCCCTCAGTTACCCCTCAAAAAGCGATTTAGTACAATTTTTCAGCTCAAAGAGTTTCAAGATCAACGTTAGAATAGAGAAATCTTTTGGAAGCGCCCATTTTAGCAACCCTTAATGATTTTCATTAGTTCCCTAAAACATATCTCTCAACTAAAAATTATTCGACTATTTGCGGCTCTTTTGTTGACCCTGATTATCCTGCAACCGCTGGTCATTATCTCGGCTGGGGAGCGGGGCGTGGTGCTCCGTTTTGGTCAGGTGCAGCCTCAAATTCTCAATGAAGGCTTACATCCGATCATCCCGATCGCGGAAGCCGTTAAAAAATTAACTGTTCGCGTTCAAAAGCGTGAAATTTCAGCCGAAGCCTCTTCTAAAGATTTACAAGAAATTGAAACCGATGTGGTCTTGAATTGGCATTTGGTTCCCGATGAAGTTAATTTAGCGTTCCAACAGCTCGGGGATGAACTGGCTGTGGTCGATCGAGCCATTGATCCCGCCGTTGAGGAAGTTTTAAAAGCCGTCATGGCCAAGTACACGGCGGAAGAAATTATCACCCGCCGGGAAGAAGTGAAGGGAGCCGTAGACCAACTGCTGAGCAATCGGTTACGGGGATATCATATTTTTGTTGATGATATTTCGCTGGTTCATGTCAATTTTTCCGATCGCTTCAGTGAAGCTGTCGAAGCCAAGCAAATTGCGGAACAGGAAGCCAAGCGAGCGGAGTTTTTGACCCTGAAAGCCGCCCGAGAAGCGGAAGCAAGGGTTAATTGGGCCAGGGGTGAGGCCGAAGCACAACGACTCCTCAAAGAACACCTGACCCCAGAGTTAATTCAACGCCAGGCGATCGAGCGGTGGAATGGTCAATTACCAACCATCATTGGTAGCGAAGGATTAAAGCTCTTTAACCTAGAATCTCCGCCCAAGGCCGCAAATTCCACCCCAAAGCGCTAGGAAAGGGATTGCTACTCTTGAAAGCTCAAACCATCCGGCAAGGTTAGGATTCCGAACTGCACCAAGGCCACCACCAAAATTGTATAGGCCGTGGAAGACAGCAATCCTGTGACCAGCGTTTTCCGAAAACTTTTATTTTGATCCTCCTTTTGAACCATTTCCGTCGCCCCAAATTGCATCATCAGAATTCCCACCACATTCGAGAGCCAATAGCCCACAATTGCACCCCCGAAAAAACTGTGCGGAATTAGCCAATTGCAGAGCGCACCAAAGCCATAGGCGATCGGCAGATTAAAAATCAAATCATTCCACCAGCACAGTGGCGAGAGTAGATAGCCCACAACAACCAGCAGCCCACCTTTCAATTTTTTCAGGAGTTTGAATCCCAGCATTTGGGATTCTGCCGCTGTAATTTCTTGCTGAAACTGAGCAACCACTTGGGCATCTTGATAGGTTGCCCCATTAGTTGCATTGGCGGTGTTCATGGCTGTGTTAAGGGATTCATCAATGGGCAACGGATGGGTGGGTGAGGGTTGGGAAGTCATAGATTCCATAGTTGTGATCAAAGGATTGCGGTAGAGAGACACAATAACTTGGCATTGCTTGGTTGAGAGTTAACCAAAGTCATTGTTTCAGCAAGAATCAAAGTCATTTTTTAATGACTTAAGTTTAGCCCATAAAACCAAATTGACATTAGCGGCACAAGGAAGGTCAGAATTAAATTCAATGGAATTCCCACCCTGGTGAAGTCTAAGAATTTGTAGCCTCCTGGCCCATAAACCATTGTATTAGTTTGATAACCGATCGGGGTTAGGTAGCTATTTGAAGCCGCAAACATCACCACCAGCATGAACGGCAAAGTGTAGAATTCCAGAGTTTCTGCAACCTTCACCGCAATGGGCAACATTAATAAAACCGCCGCATTATTAGACAGGGCTTCAGTGAAGAGGGTTGTTACGCCATAGAACAAAACTAACAGCCAAAACCCCGAAAGGTGCCCTCCCACTTGCGTTAATTGTGATGCTAACCAGTCAGTAGCTCCTGATTTTTCCATAGCGGTTCCTAGGGGCATCAGACCCGCCAGGAGAAAGATAATATCCCAGCGAATGACTCGGTAAATTTCTCGAGGCCGCAAAATTCCCGTGGCAATTACCAAGACAACACCCGCCAGAGCGCTAACCAAAATGGGAACCGTTTCCGTGGCAGCAGCCAGCACGGTTCCTAGGGCGATCGCCAGGGCTAAACCAGCCTTATCCCGCTTTAAGGGTTCCAGTTCTCGCGGTTCTACTACTAATAATTCAGGGCTGGATTGCAGGCCGCGCAAACTGTCATGTGGCCCTTGCACCAATAGAACATCACCAAATCGCAAACGAACATCCCGCAACCGTTCGCACAAGCAATCTTGTCCACGACGAATGGCTAAAACCGTGGAGTTATATCGTTGCCGAAATCGCAGTTCTTGTAAGCTAGAACCGATGAGGCTAGAGTTCGAAATAATTAAGGCTTCCGCAATCGATCGCTCGTTAGATTCGAGGGAAAATTTGGCATCGGGTAGGATTTCCAGCCCCCGTTCATCCTTCAGGGTCAGCAGGCGATCGCGGTTGCAGCGAACCAGCAAAATATCCCCTGCCATTAACAGCCAATCGTGGCTTACAGGTCTATAGGTAATGCCATCGCGAATCACTTCCAAAACATCAAGATCATATCGATGATGAAAGTCACTGGCTGGCAGCGATTTCCCAATCAAAGAGGACTGATGGGTCACAATAATTTCGCTGAAATAATCACGCAGCCCATAGTTTTCAACGGTTGAAATTTCACCGGGCTTCCGTCGATCGGGCAGAAGATTGGGAGCCGCCAGTGCCAAGTAGCACAGACCAATCACAAAGACGATCAGGCCCATGGGTGCAAACTCAAACAGGCCAAATTCTCCATAGCCTAGTTGCTTAGAAAGTCCACTGGCCACCACATTGGTTGAAGTACCAATTACTGTAATCGTGCCGCCAAGCACAGTGGCATAGGACAGCGGAATTAATAGCTTTGAGGTAGAGATATTCTGTTTTCGGCACCAATTTTCCACAATCGGAATAAACACCGCCACCACGGCTGTGTTGTTCAGAAATGCTGTGATCGGCCCCACAATTGACCCCAGCACAAAAATTTGACGAGTTGGATTCTTGCCGCCTTTTTGTTGCAGAAATTCACTGACCACTTGAATCGCACCTGTACGTTCGATCGCGGCACTCAGCACAAACATTGCCATAACCGTGATCGTTGCTGAATTACTAAATCCAGCGATTCCCTCTTCGGGAGTGATGAGTCCTAGGAGAATTAGCAAAACAGCAATTCCAATTGCTGTGATATCAACGGGTAACCATTCCACAATGAATAGGAAGAATGTGATCGCCAAAACACCAAGAGTAAGCGCAATAGACATTGTTAGCTACGGTTTTAAGAAAAACCGCTAGAAGCGAAGAGATTTAATTGTCATGAAATTTATAAGGTTCTTGAGAACAACAACTAAAAATTTCATGATCATTACAAGGCAGAATTTTTTTCAAGCATCCAATCATTTAGTAGAGCACCTAACTGCACCCAGAAAATTATTCAGAGATCAGATCAAAGCACCTTAAACAGGATTTTAGATAGTTCATTCATTAATCTTGACTAAATCGACCGACAAACCGTAGTTTATGGACAAAAAAACGGTTTGTCGGTAAACTATCACTCAATCTCTTGGGACTCATCTAACTCTGCAATGGTGATTAATTCAGCCATCAAGGATTCTACCCTTTGCCGTTTTAGGGGATCGTTCAAAACTCCCGACTGCTGCAACCGACGATAGGTATAACTCCAACGATCTCGCAGAGAGCTGGGTAAGTTGGAAGTTGTTTCAGGACTGTTGAGGCTGGCTACCTGTTTACGAATTTCGGAGAGTGATAAATCTCGTGAAATTGCTTCTTGTAATAGATGATTTTGTTGATTGGGTTGCCGAACTCTGGAAATGGCCAGCGCTTTGGTGTAGGACAACTGACCTTGGCGCAACGCATTGAGAATGGCTTCTGGCAGCTTCAGCAGGGGCAGCCGATTGCTGACAAAGGACTCCCAAGTCATGGTTCCGATCGACTGGAAAATGGTGCGAATCGTCTCTCGTTCTGCATTACCCATAACGTTATGAGTTTTTTTGCCCTTGGCCTGATTTCGCAAGCGGTGCAACAGCAAAACGATCGACTCAGCAGGCTGTTGAAGCTCCAGGGACAGCAATTTTAAAATACTTTCGGTTTCCTCGATCGGGTTGAGATCTTCGCGCTGCAAATTTTCCAGAAGGGCAACTCGCAGGGCTTCCCGATCGCTCAGGGCCCGAATAACTACGGGTACTTGCGATAGACCAACCTTTTGGGCCGCGCGATATCGTCGCTCACCAGCCACTAATTCATAGCGCCGCTCATCAATGGGACGAACTAACAGCGGCTCCAAAATTCCATATTGGGCGATCGATTGAGCAAGGCTATGGAGGGCGATCGGGTCAAAGTACCGTCTTGGCTGACTGCTTGGAAGCTGTATGTCACTGAGGGCCAAGGTCGTGGGGTACTGAGCTTGGCTATGGAGAGGCACCACGGAAGATTCCTGGGACAATTCTTTAAGTTCTAGGGGGCGAAGTTGGGGATTGACAGCGCTCATTGGGTTAGCAATTCCAGGTTTAGCGCAGTTGCAAATGGCATTTTGCAGTTGCTTTTGACCTAAAATACTATATCCCGATCAAAAAACCGTACTTTATCTGGAAATTACCCAACGGGTCTCGCCCATCATTGGCGCACGACTGGCTCAGCACTGGCTCAGCAGTGACGCATCATTGGCTGATCAATGGTCTATTCCTAACTAATAACTGACTAGTAATTGCTCAAAAACCCGAGAAATTTTGGTCTGAAAGCGCTGTCGATGACGCAACTTCAAAAAGGGGCGACGAATTTCCAAAACCGATGACTGCTCAGGGTCAATAATCGGAACCGCACGCATTGTCCGCAGCTGCAACTCTTTTTCAACGATCAGTTCTGAAATGGCTGCCGCTCCCACACCTTCCTCCACCAGAACTTTCACCATTTCTCCGGTGGTTAGCACCAGGGCGATCGGCAAACTTGAAGGATCCACCTGCCAACTCAATAAGGCTTCTTCAAATCGCTGTTGAGTGCCCGATCCTGGTTCGCGCATTAACCAAGCCGTTTCTGGCAATTGATGGGTTTCCACAAATGGCAGCTCAAACCAAGGGTGCGAAGGGCCCACCACAATCACTAGGCGATCGCCCCCAACAATGGCCTTTTCTAAGTGCCGTTGGGTTGAGGGCAACACTTCCCCTTCAATTAATCCCAAATCAAACGCGCCCGTCGCCGTTCCTGTGCAAATTTCCTCAGTATTAGCGAGGGTGCAATTCACCACAATGCCCGGATGACGACGCTTAAATTCTCCAATTTTGCGCGGTAGCCAATAATTCCCGATCGTGAGGCTAGACCCCAAATGCAATTCTCCTCGCTGCATTTCATTGAGTTCACGCAAGCCTCGTTCTGTCAAAGCCACCCGATCGAGAATATCCCTAGCTTCTGCTTGCAACAATCGCCCAGCATCCGTCAGTTCTACGCGCCGCCCAATGCGATGAAACAGACGCAGACCATAACTGTCTTCTAGGGACTGAATTGCAGCGCTCACCGCAGGCTGCGTTAGATAAAGGGACTCTGCGGCTCGCGTGAAGTGTAAATATTCCGCAACCGCCAAGAAAATTTGCAACCGATCAAGAGTTATTCCAGACATTTCACCAAACTTAAAATTTCAATTAAAATCTCGATCTATTTTCAAAATTTCCGTTCATCGCGAGAATTTTTAGCTTCTTTCAACCAAGATTTCGAGCTTGTTGAGGTTCTCATCAATTTTATTGATGGTTTTGAGAAAAAACAGTATTTGCTTAAACTCAGCCAACTCCTTAATCTGTAGTTAATTTGATCGATGTGCTCCAAAATACTTGTCAAAGCAACATCGATATGCAACACGAACAGCAACAGAATTCACAGACTGAACGGGTCATGAATGCCTAGTCACCAATCATAGAGAGTTATCCCTTTTACTTCAGATAACTTTCAGGCTTCAGATCAGTTCATCACTCAGTATTCTGGTCTCATTGAGGGATCGCATGACTACAGAACTTGCAGTGAACCGTAGTGTTCACGGTCTCAAGGCAGAATGTTTACCCTTTGGTGAAGTTCTTGGCCAATCCATCGCGGTAATTGCTCCGATCACAACCCCTGCCGCTAACTTAGGGTTAGTCTTTGCCCTGGCGGGAAATGGCACTTGTCTTAGCTTTTTGTTGGGAACGATCGGGCTGATTTTTGTCAGTATCAACATCAATCAATTTGCCCGTCGTTCCGCCTCTCCCGGATCGCTCTACACCTACATTTCCAAAGGTCTTGGCCCCACAGCCGGTGTTATCTGTGGTTGGGGTCTTCTGCTGGGCTATTTGCTCACGGGGATGGCGGTTCTTTGTGGCTTTGCCAATTTTGGTCAAATCTTTTTAGGCAGTTTGGGCATTCACACCCACATCATCACCCTGCTGGCATTAGGAACCGTGGTTGCTTGGTATGCCGCCTACCGAGATATCGAATTATCAGCAAGAACATTGTTGATTTTGGAAGGCATTTCTGTTCTGTTCATTTTGCTCTTGGGGGGAATTGTTTGGGCTAAAACAGGCTTTGCCCTTGATCCACTACAGTTGACCTTAGCTGGTGCAACCCCCAGCGGTGTTGCCATGGGATTAGTGTTAGTGGTTTTTGGCTTTTCTGGTTTTGAAAGTGCCACCACTCTTGGGGATGAAGCGCAAAAACCCCTATCCAGTATTCCGAAGGCTGTCCTAGGCAGCACAGTGCTTTCGGGGTTGTTTTTCTTGGTTATGGCCTATATCGGTGTGGTGGGGTTCAATCATGCCGGAGGAAATTTGGCAGGTCATGAAGAGCCTCTCAGTTTCTTAGCTACCTGGGCTGGTGTTGGATTCCTGGGCCAAGCGATCGGGATTTGTGCGTTGGCTAGCTTTTTCGCTTGTGTTTTAGGCAGCATTAATCCTGCTGCTCGCATCTTTTTCACCATGGCGCGGCATGGTCTCTTTCACTCGGCTTTTGGTGAAGCCCACGACACCAATAGCACGCCCCATATTGCTGTTTCTTTCATCTCCGTTCTACTCTTTTTAGTGCCTGCTTCAATGACCATTTTTGGTCTTAAGGCCTTCGAATCCATGGCGTATTTGGGCACGATGTGTACCTATGGATTTTTGGTGACCTACATTTTGGTATCGATCGCCGCGCCGGTTTATCTCTATCGAATTGGCAAATTAAAACCCATTGATGGGGTCATTGGTCTGCTGGGCGCTGGTTTCATGATGTTGCCAATTTTGGGCATGGTCGGAATTCCTGGAAGTACTTGGTTTCCCGTGCCGGAAGCGCCTTACGATGCATTTCCCAAGCTCTTTCTGCTTTACCTAGGTTTGGGTTGTGGCTGGTTTTTCTGGCAGCGATCGCGCTCTCCCAAAATGATTCGGCGAATGCAGCACTCGATCGAAGCGATCTATGTCCGGTTTGAAGAGTCCGAAGATGCTGACTGCTAATCGATTGCTTGGTTCAATCTTGATCGGCTCCACTTCGCTTCTAGTCCCTTCTTCTGCAACCCTTTCCTATGGACAACTTACTGACCGTAATCCCCACGAGTGTTGCTGCCTTTGCAGCCACAAACATTGACGATATTGCAATCCTGATGTTGCTTTTTTCTCAGGTCAATGCCAATTTTCGTCATTACCACGTGGTCGCTGGGCAATATCTAGGGTTTTCAGCTCTGGTAGGCGCAAGTTTGTTGGGTTTCTTTGGGGGCATGGTTTTGCCCAACCATTGGCTAGGTTTGCTGGGTCTAATCCCGATCGGCATGGGACTGGGCAGATTGTTTGACCGGGGTGAAGATGCCACCGATGAAGAACTAAACCTAGCCATTGACGGCAATGGAACATCACCCCATTGGATGAATTTAGTGGGGCCCCAAAGTCTCAGCGTCGCAGCCATCACGATCGCCAACGGGAGCGACAATGTGGGCATTTACACGCCCTTGTTTTCCCATAGCTCAGTGCCAGAGCTAATTCTAACCATTCTAGTTTTCCTAGTTTTGGTTCCTGTTTGGTGTTACATTGCTCATCGACTCACCCATCAAGCCCAAATTGCAGATTGGTTAGCCCATCGGGGTCAAACCATGGTTCCTCTAGTACTCATCGCGCTCGGGATTTATATCATCCTTGATAGTGGAGCCATGAGTCCGGGTTTGTTGGCTGCTAGCTGCACTTGTTTGGTGGCTTTAACTTGGCGACCCCAGCAACTGAGTGAAGTTCCTGAAAAGGGTGATTCTTGAGACGATCGCGACGATTCTTACGACTCTTACAATGCTTTTTGCCCTAAACATCATGTCCGAGCACCATGATTGATCAGCGCCCCTTGGCTGAGCTAGCGATTAGTGCTTTTGTGGCGGGAACCAGTTCCTTCATTGCCACAAATATCGATGATGTGGTTGTGCTGATGGTGTTGTTTGGTCGCCCCGATCGGCTCTTCCGCGATCGACAAATCCTGATCGGGCGCTATCTGGGGTTTGGTCTGATTGTGTTAGCCAGCTTGGTGGGGTTTTGGGGAGGATTACTGCTCCCTTCCTGGTCCATTGGGCTATTGGGCTTTCTCCCGATCGGGATCGGCATTTCGCAACTGCACGCTTCTCAATCTCAGGAATCAGAATCCTCCGCTCCTGAACTAGATTCGTTCGGATCTGAGCATCAAGCGTTAACCGAGCGATCGCCCAATTTAGCGTTTCGACATCGAGTCAAGAAACTACGTCAATGGCTGCCTTGGCTATCCCCTCAAGTCATCCAAGTGACAATGATTACGCTTGCCTGCGGTGCTGACAACATTGGAATTTACATTCCTCTGTTTGCCTCCTGCAACTGGGTGGAACTCAGCATTATCCTTTGGGTTTTCTTTGCAGGCGTAGGATTGCTTTGTTGGCTAACACGCCGGTTCAGTCGCTATCACATGATCACCCAATGGATTAGCCGATTTGGTCATCAATTTGTTCCTTGGATTTTCATTGCTCTGGGAATAGGAATTTTCTGGGAGAGCAACCTTCCACAACTGCTATTTTCCTTCATGCTTCCTTAAGCTCAAGATCTTGGCAAAACCAGGGGACTTTGTTAGACTTTTTGAGTCACCAAAGGCTATATCTAGATCGTTGATTTAGTTGCTTCAATTCAGGTTTTTCAAGGGTTCAACAAGCAAAATTGCTCATTAAATTGCTCACTCTTGAATTAAACCAATCAAAGCAACTCGAAATAGCAATCTTTCTCAAACTTCCACCTCATTTCATTGTTCGAGAATGCATTGAAGCCAATGCATTGGTGTGGAGATTACTAACTGCCACCATGCGGTGATCTTAAACCAGGCAATTCGGTTTGAATGATTGCAAGATTTTGCAGCAACAAAACAGAGTTTTAGGCATCAAATGAAAAGCCTTTTTCATCAAGGCCCATGCTAGCAGTTTTTGCTTTTTTGTGTTCTTTGAACTTTTTCAGATTGTTTAATTTTTCCTAAATTGGGAAACCAAAGCAAGAAATCATGGGCAGTTTTTTACAAGCATTAATGTTCAGCCACCCACCATAGTTGGGATCGGTTTGAAACGTAGAGCATTGCGAAATTTGCAGAATTTTCAGTCATTAATCAGTCATCAAGAGGAAAGAGCATGAACGTTGCCCAAGGGTTTTTAAAGGGTTTTGTCCCAGGGATTGTCCAGAATTTTCTAAGCGGGCAAGGACTGAGAACGGCGGCTTTGGGATCCTTCAGCCGCTGGATGACGATCGGGGGTTGCCTGTTGGTTTTTGTGGTTAATTTGCTTTGCGCTCCTCCGGCCTTAGCCGATCGCCCCTTGAGTGAAAATTCTGATTACTTGGCAGCCAGCCAAGCCTTGAACCAGCTAACAGCCGAACGTCAGCAAAAGCAGAATGCGGGGGAAGCCATTCCCGAACCCTTGGAATCGCAAATTGAACAGCTAACAGCCCAAACCTTTGCGTTGGAGTCCGGCGAGACCTGGGGCCAATGCGAAAACACCAGCGGCCAGGTGGTTGGAGTTTACGGGCCAGAGCCGGATGACGTGGACAACTATCGCTACAACGCCGGTCTTTACTTCTTGGCCAATGGGGAAACCACCGCGATCGAGTGGGACTGCGAAGGGGTTTTGATTCCCAAGGGAACCAAGGCGATCGCCACCCTTCCCGACGGAACCAATCAGGAATTTACCGGTTTGGCCGCGCTCAAAGTTGCTGACGGCACGCGCGTCACCATCAGCCAAGATCCCGAGGGCCAATTAACCCTCAGCACAGCGCCCACGGCAGCAGTTAACACCAGCAAAGCAAAATGGCCGCTGCCCAGCCTGTCCCAGAAAGTGATTAATCAGCGCCCTCTGGATGCCCCAACCCTCACTACCGATGACTGATGGGCTAAACACCACGGGGATCAGCACTTTGGGCAAGCATTCATCATCCCAACCAAACCTGCTGGGCATCGGTGGGGCGGTCACGATTCAAGGACTTTGTGCGCTATACCTGGTTAGCCATCTCCAGCAACCAGCACCCTGGGATGTGCAGTTTTTAGAACTATTGCATCAACAGGCCACCCCTTGGCTCGATCGCCTCGCCCTTTGGCTCACACCGCTGGGAACTCGCTGGGGAACGTTTCCGCTGTTCATCATGGGTCTTTTGTCCCTAGCGAACCAACGGCAATGGCGTAAGTTGTTCTACTGGATGAGTGCGATTGGCGGTACAACAGTCATAGCCACTCTGCTGAAAGTGGTTTGGCACCGAGCGAGGCCCAGCCTTGGGCCCTCGCTGCTGGCCCCAGACCATTACCCTGCTGATTGGGCCTTTCCCAGCACCCACGCGGCCGCTAGCCTCTCGTTGGTTTTGGCCCTTGGCGCTTTGTATTCCAGCCAACAGCCGCTCGATCGCCCCTATGGATGGGTCTGGCGTTGGTCGATCGCGGGGCTGGGTGGTGGCTTTGTTCTGCTCATTGCCTGGACAAGGCTCTATCTCGGGGTTCATTTCCCCAGTGACATCATTGGCGGCTGGTCGATCGCCTATCTGATCACACAAGTGGCCAATCGATTGATCTTCAGCCCCACGGATCCAGTTCAGCTACCATCAACCCCTTCAAGTTTACTTACTCGTCGTTGAGTCGTGATTCATGATCCAGGGTGATTAATGCTCAACAGCTTAATGCTCAACAGCGATCAATCATTCTGGATCATTGACTGCGAACAATGACTACGAACAGTGGCTGTGAAAAATGATTGTGAACAATCCACCAGCAGTCTGAAAATTTGCTTGCCCAGATACCATCATTAACCTGGTTTCTAGCTTCCAACTTTCTCAACTCAGCAACCAAGCACAATGGCTGAATTCCTTGGTGTGACCAAGCACCAAAAGCCGGATTCCTCCAGTTATTTTTCAGCCATTCCCTATGGATTTTCTCTAATTACTAGTCATCAGGATGGGGCGGGGTGAATATTTTTGAGTTTTCATTCTTAGTTTGGGCCGGTTCATTCGCGGCCGGCTTCTTAGGGGCCTTGACCGGTCTTGGGGGCGGCGTGGTGATTGTGCCTCTGCTCACCTCGGTTTTTGGGGTCGATATTCGCTACGCGATCGGGGCCTCCTTAATTTCTGTCATTGCCACTTCAGCCGGTTCCGCCGCAACCTACATTCGATCGGGGTTTGCCAACTTACGTCTCGGGATGTTTTTAGAAGTGGCAACGACCCTTGGATCTTTCGTAGGAGCCACCTTAGCCACCGTTGTGCCCGTCAAAGCCCTGACCGTTGTGTTAGGAACCGTTCTGCTTTATTCCGCTTTCTTTGCTCAACAATCCACCCCCAAGGAAGCCGAATTAACCGAGCCAGGTTCCTTGGCTGAACGCTTGCAACTCGATAACTGCTACCCCACCCCCAACGGAGAAGGAACGATCGCCTATACCGTTCGTTCGGTTCCCACCGGTTTTAGCTTAATGGCCGTGGCCGGGCTGCTTTCAGGATTGCTCGGCATCGGTTCCGGCTCCTTGAAAGTCTTGGCGATGGATCGCGTCATGGGTTTACCGTTCAAGGTTTCCACCACCACCAGCAACTTCACGATCGGGGTCACCGCGGCCATGTCGGCCGGCGTTTATTTATCCCGAGGCTACGTGGATCCCGGCCTCTCAATGCCCGTGATGTTGGGCGTTTTGATGGGAGCCATGGTCGGTGCAAGAGTGCTGATTGGAGCCAAGCCAGAATGGTTGCGCTGGCTCTTTTCCATTGTGTTAGTGCTCCTAGCAATCAAAATGATTTATAACGGATTAATTACTTAGAAATTACGCACTTTCAGCTCATCAGCTCAATTGCAAAGTTGAGGCCAAACAGAATTTTAACGCTCGTAATTCACAGCAGCCCAAGTGACGATGGAGATGACATCAATGATGAAGGGTAAGTCTTCCGATCAGGCGATCGCCATGACTGCAGCGAATAGTCCCATTTCTCCCTTGGAATCTTCGCCAGTTGATTTAGAAACTCGAAAAAGCACCGATCACAGCCTTGAGTTAGCCGTTAGCCACGTATTGTGGTGGGGAATGATCATTGCGAGTTCGATCGTCTTTGCAGGCGGCTGCATCTATATCTTTCGCCATGGGGGTGAGCCAGCCAGCTTCCGTGTCTTTGTAGGAGAACCTCGGGAACTTTGCTCCCCTTGGGGTGCTGCGAAATCTGCCCTTTCGGGTCATGGTCGCGGCTGGATTCAAGTGGGCATTATGCTGCTAGTTGCAACACCCATTATTCGGGTTGCTCTGTCTTGGTTCACTTTTTTGCGTCGTCAAGATTGGCTTTATTTTGCAATCACTTCGATTGTTTTTGGAGGACTCATTTACAGTTTTGCGGGTGCTTATTTCCAGTAATTCCCAAGACTGGTTTTGCTGGCACTGATCTTATTTCTGCCAGTTCCCAGAATTAGAGTCTTGCAAGTTTCTAATTAATATTTAGTATTTGAAAACTTCGATTTGAAAACTTCGATTTGAAAATTTGGCATTTGGGCGGGAGCACTCTATCGCGCACCCGCCCAAATGGCATATCCAGGGATTTCACGAGCAATCCCATTAGGGATCACCCTATTCAGCAATCCTCTTGAGCGCTGGTTCTCTAGGTTGCTAAGGGAAAAACACGCACCGATCGGGGCCGTGCGTAGACCTGTTGCTCTCGTTCAATGTGGAGTCGGTGATAGTGATCTCGGTTCACAGAAGCCGTCAAAGATGGGCCATTCTCCAGTTTCAAATGCACCTGCACTTCCCATCCCAAATGCATGATGCGATCGACCGTCGCGGGTAAGGCCTTGTCATCCACAGGATCGGTCACAATTTCCACATCATGGGGCCGCAAAAAGAGTCGCCAATTGTCACTGTCTTCCCACACCCGATCGCCCGCCCAGCGCGACACAGATCCCGGAAAAATAGACAACACATTCACAGGCCCCACAAAACTCATCACAAAGGGCGAGGCCGGGTTGTCATAAATTTCCGCAGGCGTGCCCACTTGTTCAATTTTGCCTTGGTTCATCACCACGATTCGATCGGCAACTTCCATCGCCTCTTCTTGGTCGTGGGTCACAAAAACCGTGGTCACATTCATATTGCGATGCAGGTTATGCAGCCATGTTCGTAATTCCTTGCGCACCTTGGCATCCAAAGCACCGAACGGTTCATCCAGCAGCAAAATTTGGGGTTCCACGGACAGGGCCCGCGCCAAGGCCACTCGCTGCCGTTGCCCGCCGGACAACTGCGCAGGATAGCGATTGCCATAGCCCGCCAGTTGGATCAAGTCCAACAATCGATTCACGCGCTCTTGAATTTCAGCCGGCGGAGTTTTGCGCAACTCCAACGGAAAAGCAATATTTTGCCGAACGGTCATGTGCTTAAACAGCGCATAGTGCTGAAACACAAACCCAATTTTTCGCTCTTGGACGCTTTGATAGGTTGCGTCCCGCCCGATCAGTGAAATTGTCCCCGCATCAGTGGATTCCAGCCCCGCAATAATTCTGAGGAGTGTGGACTTTCCTGAGCCGGATGGCCCCAACAACGCAACCAAAGAACCCGATTGAATGTCTAGCGAAACATCATCAACTGCTCGAAAATCGCCATAGTACTTGGAGACATGCTCAACCGCGATTCCCATTTCTTTTGACTCCCAGCTTGTCTTTAACTACAGTTACCCGATCGGAATACTGTAATATACAGATAGCATATAGCCCATTCCTCTCAACCAGGCTGTTTTTTTAGCAAAATTTTCGCGCGATCGCTTTCAGTTGAACCCAACTTGATTCTCACAAAACCAAAAAAATGCGCCATTCACCAACCTGGAATGGCGCACTCGATTGTGCTATTCAATTACTGAAAATCAGCTATTTTTTGTTTTCTAGAGCTAATTTCAGAGTTGATTTCAGGGCTGATTGCAGATCTGAGGAGATCTAAATTGCAGATCTGAGCAGATCTAAATTAATGACCAATGGCCCAGCCTAGGCCGCGATCGACTCTTGATAGGGTACGAACAGGGCCTTCTTCGCGCCGCAAATTGGGCATTCCCAATCATCAGGAATGGCTTCAAAGGGAGTCCCCGGAGCAATGCCCGAGTCGGGATCGCCCTCAGCAGGGTCATAGATCATGGAGCACTGGCGACAAATCCACTTGCTGCCCGCGGCCTTGTTTGCCGGAGCCACACCATCCAACCCGCGCAGGGCTTCGCTGTATTGGTCGGCGTGGTGATGTTCGATCGCGGTCAGCAGTCCAAAGTTGCGGGCGGCCGTGCGGAAAATTCCCGCATGTTCCCGCGACTCATCGGCCTGTTCTTGGAATTCCCGCTCCGCTTCCCCATCCCGATCGACCCGGGCGGCGGCGGCAAAGTTGGGGTACATGGTCTGATACTCGTAGGTTTCACCCTCGATCGCCAGCTCCAAACAGCGGGCCGCGATCGCCTTCTTTTGTTCGTCGCTGAGGCTGGCCGGATCGTCCACCACCAACTCCGGATGCATCAGCCGAAAGTGGGCGAACGCATGTTCCGTTTCTTGGTTGGCCGTTTCCCGAAACAGCTTGGCCAAGTCGCCCAGGCCCAGCTTTTTCACCACTTCCGAGAAGAACAGATATTTCCGATTCGCCATCGATTCGCCAGCGAAGGCATCGGCCAAGTTTTTGGCGGTGTTGGAGTTTGAAAGATCCATAAGACGCAAGAAAACGGGTGGGGTTAGTTGTGGTTGCACCATCCCGGTCAGCCCCCGTGCGGGAGGCTGGCGAGGTGGCGGCGGCGTGAATTTCTCTCTAAGTCATAATCATTATGACTATGGATAGACTAACACAACTTTTTGGGAATGGCCAAAAACCCCAGCCCCGATCGGGCCGATCATCGTGCCCACAAGTCCCACAAGTTCCGCAGGAGACCAAAAAAAGGGCGCGATCGCGTCGATCGCACCCTCCATTCATGATCTGTCTCTGGTTAATTTGAGCAATAGGCGATCGCAACGGTTTGACGAGAAAACGCGCGATCGCTTTGATTCAATTCAGACTTCGCTCAGCCCTTACAGTGCGTTACCGCGAGGCAGCACTTCTTCGGGGAAGATGAAGTTTTCGTGGGGTTGGTCTTGCGGAGCCATCCAAGCGCGGATGCCTTCGTTCAACAGGATGTTCTTCGTGTAGAACGTTTCGAATTCGGGGTCCTCAGCCGCCCGCAGCTCTTGCGACACAAAGTCGTAAGCTCGCAGGTTCAAGCCCAATCCCACAATCCCGATCGAGCTGGTCCACAATCCCATCACGGGCACGAACAGCATGAAGAAGTGCAGCCAACGCTTGTTCGAGAACGCAATCCCGAAGATTTGCGACCAGAATCGGTTCGCCGTCACCATCGAGTAGGTTTCTTCGGCTTGGGTCGGCTCAAATGCGCCAAAGGTGTTCGCCTTTTCACCGTCTTGGAACAGGGTGTTCTCTACCGTTGCACCGTGAATGGCACACAGCAACGCACCGCCCAGAATCCCGGCGACACCCATCATGTGGAACGGATTCAGCGTCCAGTTGTGGAACCCTTGCAGGAACAGCAGGAACCGGAAGATCGATGCCACTCCAAAGCTGGGTGCGAAGAACCAGCCCGATTGACCCAAGGGGTACATCAGGAACACCGACACA
>NZ_LIRO01000008.1:0-123022 GCF_002742025.1 Limnothrix sp. PR1529 | reverse complement strand
TGGGGGGGGCAAGCTGGGCCGGGGGGGGGCGGGCGTTGGTTCCTAATCGGGTTTGCAACTCGGTGAGCAGGGCGGGGGCGATCGCCTGGGGTTCTGGAAACAGCAACCAAGTCACCCCTTCGGAACAGGGGGGCGTGGTGAGGGAGCCTTGGTAGTGGTAGAGCGATCGGGGGATGGGGGGCAACAGGTCGGCGGGGTTCCCTTGCCAAGCGCGATCGAGGCTGGTTCCGAGGGCGATCGGCGCACGGGCTAATAAGTCTTGCAACAGTTGGGGGGCGGCTCGATCGAGCTGGGAAGCGGCGGCCTGGGTTGGCGCGGCCGTTAACCAAAGGCCCAACACCAATAGGGATCCGGCCCGATCGCGGTGGACAAAATGCACTTCTGCGGGAAAGGTGCGGCCGGCGCGGTGATGCTCGCTGGGGTGGTGAAAGTGGAATTGCAAGAGGTCATGGGGTCGATCGCCCAGATGCAAGATGCAAGTGCCGGGCGGGCAGTCCACAAAGATCGATCGCCCCGTGTTGCGAGCCGTCAGGGGTACGGATTGGTAATCTAACCGCAAATCCACGGGCCCAAGCTGGTTCTGGGCAGCCAGATTGATCGGGGATTGGCGCTGACCGAGGCCACAGGTCGCAAAGGCAGGATCCAGCTCGCTCCAGTGGTTGGGGCCGGTGGGGCCGTCATAGCTCCAACGAGTGGCGGCCCGAACGGGGCGATCGCCAAATCCAGCCCAACCCCCAAGGGCCCCGCCCAGCGCGAGGGATCCTTGCCATAACCACTGACGACGTTTCATGGCTTGCTCTTGACTTCTGAATGGCCCGATTTCTAGTTCCCGATTCCCAATGTTCAGGAACCAACGTTCAGGAACCAGTTCCCAAGCAAAAGGAGCGATCACCGGGGCGATCGCTCCTTCTAGGATAGGCAGCGGATCTAGTCGTCGTCGAACTCGTCGAGGGGCGCTTCCAAATCGTCCGGCTCGCGGAGATCCACAAGATCCGACTCTTCCGGCTCCTCAGCCCCGTAGCCAAAGGTCAGATCCGAATCATCGGCTTCGTCCTCATCGTCCACCAGCGCATCAAAGTTGGACTCGGCCCCGCCGCTGACGGCCACCAAATCAATCTGCTGGCGGTAGTAGTCCACGCCGCGCACTTCCACTTCCACACGGCCCCCGAGGGCGTATTGGCGGCGGCTCTTGCGACCAATCAACATTTGCTGGCGCGATCGATACTCGTACCAGTCGTCCTTCAGGGAGGACACATGCACCAGCCCTTCAATGCCCAAGGCCTCTAGCTCCACAAAGAAGCCGTAGGACTGCACGCCCACGATCGGGCCGCTGAAGGTTTCGCCAATCCGGGCCCGCATGGCGGCGGTTTTGCGGAGGCCGTGGCTGTCGGCGGCGGCTTCTTGGATTAATCGTTCCCGATCGCTCAGCAGCCAGGCCGCGCTGGTGATCGAGGCTTCCAACTCCTGTTGATCTTCCGTGGGCAACAGGTTCCAGCCGATCGCCCCATGGCAAGAACTGTGGTGCAAATTCACGCCTTCTTTGCTGCGGGCCGTGCGTCGATCGCGCCCCTTGGCAAAGAGGGTATTCAAGCTCCGTTGCACCAACAGGTCTCCGTAATGGCGGGTGGGCGCATTGAGGGTGGTGTAAACCGGCAGGGCCAAACCAAAGTGGGAGCGGGGTTCGTGGCTGTAGGCGGCTGGCTTCAGGGCTTCCACCAACAGACGATTCAGGATTTTGCGGGTGTCGCCGTCGGTGGCCTGTTGCAGCCACTGTTGCACATCGCGGGGGGTCACCTGATCCGGCTGCTCCAGAGTCAACTCCAAGCCCAGGTTGCCGGCCAACCGCAGGGTTTCCTGCACATCCCCGGGACTGGGGGCCGCTTGCACTCGGTAGAGCGTGGGCACTTGCAGGGCTTGCAGATGGCTGGCCACCACGGCATTGGCGGCGATCGTCACTTCCGCTAACAGGACACGGGCTGTGGGAGCAATCCCGATCGGGGCGATCGGCGCACCGGGCACATCCTCGCGATCGAACGAGGTCAGCCCTCGGTAACCGCTCAGATCAAACCCGCCTCGGCTGAGCCGCTGTCCCCGCAGGGCCGCCGCCAGGGTTTTCAGTTGGGTCAACAAATCCCCGATCGCGGGGGCTTGGGGCAACTCCGGATCCGCCTGATTGCCGTCCAAGAACGCATCGAGCTGGGCTTCCGTCAGGGTGGCATCGGCACGCACCACGCTGGGATGAATTTCAAACTCCAGTAATTCACCCTGATCATTAAAGGTCAGCAGCACGGAAGTGGCCAGGCGATCGCACCCTAGACCCAAGGAACCATGGCGTGCGTAAAGATCCGCCGGGAACAGCGGCAACCATTGGGCCCCCAAGTCGGCTGCCACACCCCGCCGCCGGGCTTCGCGATCGAGCGGTGAATCCGGTTCCACATAGTGAGCCACATCGGGCACATGCAGCCCCAACCGCATATGGCCCGCCGGGTTGGTTTCCAAGGTAATGGCCCGATCGATCACCGGGGGCAGCTCTCCGGCCGTGGCGGTCACCGTTGCCACCGTCAGCAGCGATCGCAAATCCAACCGTCCTTGAATGGCGCTCGCCTTCAAGCTGTCCGCCGGAGCCGGTAACGCCGCCGCCGCCGCCAAAACCTCCTCCGGGAAGCTTTCATGTAGCCCATACTTACAGACCACAATGTCAGCCGGAGCCGCCGCGTCCGCATCGGCTCCCAACACCTTGATCACGCGGCCCAAGGGCGGCAACTGCCCGATCGGGTAGCGGACAATTTCCACGCTCACCAGGTAGTTGACGATCGCGTCCAAGTCCACCCCGCTGGTGTCCAGTTCCACCCGGAACAGCAATCGATCGTCCAAAGGAGCTGCCCGAAAAATCCCGTCCTCGCCCTTTTCCACCCGGGCCAACAGGGACGAATTGGCCCGATCGAGCACCAGCTCCACATGGCCCTCGGGACTGCGCCGCCGACTGCGACCGCCGCCCTCTTTGATCACCTTCACCAACACCCGATCGCCATTCCAGGCATGATTCAGGTGACATTCCCGCACATAGACATCTTCCGCGTCGTCGTCATCCTGAATGGCAAAGCAAAACCCCTTGCTAGAGCAACGCAGCTTGGCCTCAAACATGCCCTCCTGTTCCAACCGGCGATAGCGACCGCGCTCCTTATTCAAAATCCCCAACTTTTCCAGTGCGTCCAGGGCAATCTGAAGCTGGCGATTGCCGCGTCCTTCGCGAGTGCCCAACTTTTGTTCAAGAACCTTTGGCGTGAGCGACTTTTCTGAGGTAAAGCTCGCGAGTAGGGAAGCGATCGAAAATTCCATGAAGCGCGTCAACCTCCGGGCACAGAGAATGGGATGGGGCGAATGAGGCGCGAGCGACAGCCATCACAGTGCTGCGAACAGCATTGTTGAATGCCATGAACATTAACCGTACTGACGACGATCCCTATGCCTCTGGAGCGTTGCTGGTCGGGGCCCGTCGCATCGATCGGGCGGGAAATCCACAAGCGTCACTCGAGCTAGGGCCGGAAGGGTTCCGCATTGGGTGCTGCAAGATCTTGAACCGGCAAGATCGAAGTTGCAGCGTTGTGGCATTGGGAGGGGGTGGTCGATGGGAACCCTCGTCCAAAGACACTCCAAACACCAAATCAATGCAGGAACACACTGGAGGGAGCGGCTGCGCTCGGGCCCATCTACGCTAGAGCGTGGCGTGCACCTTGTCAATCATTGACACGCGGGTTACCCTAGCCGCACGATCGCCGCCATCCCCCCGTTTGCTCAGCCCGCCCACCTAACCGAGATCGGTTTGTGCCATGTTTGCCGAATTCCGTGCCCGTTATCCCAACGGCAGCCTCACATCCGAAATCATTGAAGTGAATCAGGGAAAGTTTATTGTGCGGGCAGCCGTCACCCTGGAAGGCACGGTGTTGGCCACGGGGTTTGGCGCTTCGGAGCAACTGGAGGAAGCCGAGGATCGGGCCCGGTTGCGGGCCCTGGAAGCGGTGGGTTTGTTTTTGGAACCGGCCGATCGGGGGCAGGCCCAACTGATCAGCAGCACCCCCACTTATCAGCTTCCGGCCGCTCTGTCGGTGGTGACCCCGATTGCAGCCCCCATCTCGACCCCGATTCCGGCTCCCCTGGCCGCGCCGATGGTTGATGTGGTTAGTGACCGATTTGATGATCGATCGCCCGATCGATTTGACGGTCGATCGGGCATGGATCCAACCCTGCATCCAACCCTGGAATCCACATCGCCCGGCTATGAGGATCTCTACGAGGTTGAGCATGGGGCGAGCGACCCCTTGCCGACCATGGAACCAGAATGGCCCCCAGAGCCGGAACCAGAGCCAGCCCCGGCTCCTGCCCCCAAGCGATCGCGCCGCGCCGCCAGCCCGCCTGCGCCCACCCCTATCCCTGTGCCCACGCCGGCCCCTGCGCCCGCGCCCGCACCCACGGACTTATCCGACGCGATCGCCCAAACAGACGTGTTGATGAAGCGTTTGGGCTGGAACAAGCAACAGGGCGTGGAATATTTACAAATGGCCTTTGGTAAGCGCACCCGGGCCCAACTGACCGATCGGGAACTGTTGCAGTTCTTGCAGCACCTGCAAACCCTAGCCGATGACCCGGACTTTTAGCGCCCGACTGGCAAGGCTTGGGGCCCAAAGGCCATGAGCTATAACCAGGAAACTGGCGAGACATCGACAACGCCACGACCCAGAAACCACGACCCAGAAACCATGACCGATCGAGCAATGCGAGCACCACGTTGGTTGGTTTGGGGATCGATTGGGCTAATCACCATTGGCTGCCTGCTGCGATTTTCCGGTTTAGGCCAGTTCCTGCCTTGGTATGACGAACTGGCGACATTGCAGCACATCGCCGTCCAATCGGAATTGGATCTCACCCAACTGTGGCAGGGGCGCGAACAGGTTTTGGCCGACCTATGGCACAGCCTATCGACAAAACCCCAAAAGACCACCTGGGATATGGTCACATCCCTCGCCAATCACGATGCCCATCACCCGCCCCTGTATTACCTGTTTGTGCGCGCCTGGGCCGACTGGTTTGGCAACACGATCGTCAGCCTCCGCACCGCCACGGCGATCATGGGGGTGATCCTGCTGGCCAGTGTTTTTTGGCTCCTGCGGCAACTGAGCCAGCGTCCCAGCCTGCCTTGGGTGGGCACGGTGTTGGTGGCCCTGTCTCCCTTGCAAATTCTCTATGCCCAGGAGGCGAGGGAATATGTGATCTGGCTGATTTTTTTTGTGCTGTCCAGCGGATTTTTAGCCCGATCGCTGCGTCATTCCACTTGGCCCCACTGGTTGCTGTATGGAGTTACCCTCACCCTGAATTGGTATAGCCATTTGCTGGGGGGGTTTGTGCTGCTGGGCCATGGCCTTTGGGTTGGGGTTTGGCTGTGGCGATCGGGCGATCGGAACTGGCGACGGGCAATCCCTTGGGCGATCGCCGCCGTTGGAACCCTGCTGGCCATTTCCCCTTGGATTTGGGTGCTTTATCAAGTCCAAACCCAATCAGCCGCCTCCCTGGCCTGGCTCAGTCAGGCGGGGCCCCCAGGAATTCACCGTTGGGCAGCCCTGCGGGCCTTTGCCGCCACCCTGTGGGATAACCAACCGAATCTTTGGGCTTCCTTCCCAACGGCGACCGATGTTCCCTGCCTGCTGGTGACCCTATGGATGATTGTGGCCTTGGTGGGATGTTGGCGATCGGGAGAACCCTTGCTCAAGGGGTTTGTTCTCAGTGCAGTGGCCCCGTTCCTCTTGCTGGTCTGGCTGCCTGCGATTGTGATGGATCGAACGATGGCTTCCATCATTCGCTACCAGTTCCCCTTGCTCTTGGGAATGCAAGTGGTGTTGGCCAACTGGATTGTCACGACCTGCGAGCAAATTACCCCAAAGCCTGTCCAAGAATGGCCCCAGCCCCTATCGTTCTATTTATTCCGCTGGCGCTGGATGCCCCACTGTTTTGCGGCACTGTTGGCGATTTTGCTGCTGGTTGCTAACCTGAACGCCGCCAGAGCACGCTCCTGGCAATTGTCCTGGTGGAGCAAGGGGGGAACCGTTTCTGTCGAAATTGCCAAAGCCCTGAAAGAAATTGATCGCCCCCTGTTGGTGATGACCGATATCCCTGGGTATTCCCTTTCTGCTTTGGCCTTGAGCCACGCCAGCGATCGCTTGAAATCTCGCGGTGTTACCGTTTGGCTGGCTCCCAGTTTCCAAGGCTTGAACTGGCCCGATCGCCCCAACACCTTTTTGTTTAGTCCATCCCCCGATCTCCGCCAGGCGATCGAGCAGCGGGGTCAGCGGTTGATTCCCTTCGGAACTAGTTGGTGGAATCTGTGGCGATTGCAATCCGCCCCGCCCGATCGCCCCGTGCCCGATCGCCCCTCAACTTAGCCACTAGCCACCGCCGATCGTTTTTCTAGAGCGAACAACGCAAATTTCTTGTGTAGATCTTTCGCACTGAACTGGTACGAATTGGTTCCATGCGTCATGGGCTATAACCAGGAAAATGGCGAAAGATTGACAAAAACATGGCTGATCCAAACGCACGAGCACCACGTTGGCTAGTTTGGGGGTCGATCGGACTAATCACCATTGGTTGCTTGCTGCGATTTTCTCATCTAGGACAGTTCCTCCCTTGGTACGACGAATTTTCGACCCTGCGGCATATTGCGAACCAGACGGATCCTGAACTCCTTCAACAATGGGGAGGCCGCGAGCAGGTCATGGCCGATCTCTGGCGCAGTCTTGCTGCAAAACCGGGCAAAACGGCTTGGGATACGGTTCAGTCTTTGGCTGCTGCCAATGCCCATCACCCACCCCTCTATTACTTGCTAGCCCGAGGTTGGGCCCACTGGTTTGGGAACAACATTGTCAGCCTCCGCACGGTGACGGCTCTGATCGGAGTTGCGTTGTTGCCCAGTGTGTTTTGGTTCTTACGCCAATTGAGCGATCGCCCCAGTTTGCCTTGGATTGGTACGGTGCTGGTGGCCCTGTCACCGCTACAAATTCTCTATGCCCAAGAGGCGCGAGAATATGCCATTTGGCTGGTTTTTGTGGTGCTTTCCAGTGGATTTTTAGCCCGATCGCTGCGAAATTCTGCGCAAAAGTCTGCGCAAAAGTCCACTGGAGTTCACTGGTTGCTGTATAGCATCACTCTCACCCTCAATTGGTACAGCCACTTGCTTGGGGGGTTGGTGTTGCTGGGCCATGGCCTTTGGGTTGGGGTTTGGTGGTGGCGATCGGGCGATCGGCATTGGCGACGGGTTATCCCTTGGGCGATCGCGGCGGGTGGAACCCTTTTGGCCATGTCCCCTTGGCTATGGACACTGTTTCAAGTGCGAGAGGGGGCTGTGATATCTCTGGACTGGTTGAATCAAACCTACCAACCCGGGATGCAGCGTTGGTCTGCCATGCGTGTGTTTGCGGCCACCCTGTGGGATAACCAGCCGAATATTTGGATCCCAGTTTCCAGGGTTGTGGATTCAATTCGACTAGGGGTCTTGGTGTTGTCTGTGGGGGCGCTGGTGCATTGTGGGCGATCGAGCGAACCAATGGTGAAGCGATTTGTCTTTAGCACCATTGCCCCGTTTTTCCTGTTGCTTTGGTTGCCAGCCATCGTGATGGATCGCGCCATGGCCACCATCATTCGCTATCAATTGCCGCTGATCATTGGTGTGCAAGTGGCCTTAGCTGATTGGATTGCCACGCTTTGCGATCGGATTCCCCCCGAGCCTGATCAGGCATTGCCCCAACCTCTGTGGTTCTATCTCCGCCGTTGGCGTTGGATGCCTCAACTTGTTGCGAGTAGCTTGGCGATTTTGTTGGTCGTGGCTAACTTGAACGCGGCAAAAGCCCGCTCCTGGCAATTATCCTGGTGGAACAAGGGTGGGCCGGGTTGGGTGGAAGTTGCCAAGGCCTTGAAAGAGGTCGATCGCCCGTTAATCGTGATGACAGCGGTTCCTGGCTATTCTTCCTCGGCCCTGTCTTTGAGTTATGCCAGCGATCGCCTGAAGGCTCGTAACATCACCTTTTGGTTAGCTCCCAGCATTCAAAACTTGAACTGGCCCGATCGCCCCAATACCTTTGTGCTCGTTCCCGGCAAGAAACTGCCCAAAGCGATCGAGCAGCGGGGTCAGCGGTTGGTTCCCTTTGGGGCCAGTTGGTGGAATCTGTGGCGTTTGGAATCCTCCACCCCCGATCGCCCCGCGCCCGATCGTCCCTCAACTTAGCCACTAGCCACTGTCGATCGCGCTGAATTTTCTGGACTGGTCTCGCTCAATCTGTTCAAATTCAACCCGTTCAAATTCAACCCGCTCAAATTCAACCCGTTCAAACCGGCCGAGCCGGCTTCGGAACCATGGATCAATCAGGGATGCCCGTTACTGCCTCGATCGAGTCGTCACCATCGGCCCCTATGCCCGATCGACGCGATTCGGTGGCTCAGCCCACGCAACCGGAACCGGTCGATCAGGCCATTGACGGTGAAATTGTGACCGTTCGCCCCGACGCGAAAACCCTCACGCGCCAGCGATTGCCCTACTTTGTGGGCATTTCAGAAGCCACCGCAGGATCCCGAGGCATTTCCCTGAACCTGGTGATTATTCCGCCCGGGGGGGCAGCCGAACCCCACTTCCATCGGGACTATGAAACAGCGATTTATCTGCTCCAAGGACGGGTTGAAACGCGCTATGGCAAAGGGCTGAAACAATCGATCATCCACGAGGCGGGCGACTTCATTTTCATTCCCGCTGGCGTTCCCCACCAGCCCCACAACCTCAGCACCAGCGAACCGGCCCAAGCGTTGGTGGCCCGCAATGACCCCAACGAACAGGAAAACGTGGTGCTCTATGACCCGGCGGCGGATCAGGATACGGATTAATTGGCGTTAGTTGGCGCGTTAATTGGCGCGTTAATTGGCGTTAATGGGAGCCGCCGCCCGTGGAATTCGGAAACCGTTGTTTAACCCAAACAGGTACAGTAGAAGCCAGTGTTACAAAGCTGTTACAGGCTGGGCAATTCACAGGCAAGAAAACAATGGGCGCGGCGGTTTCCCTGCAAAACGTACAAAAAATCTATAGCGATCGCCCCGTGGTGAACGATCTCAGCTTTGAGATTCAAGCGGGAGAAATGTTTGGGCTGCTGGGCCCCAACGGTGCGGGCAAGTCCACCACCATTCGGATGATCACCACCCTCACTCGCCCCACCGCTGGACAAATTCAGGTGGCTGGGTTTGATGTGGCTCGCCAAATGCAGCAGGTGCGGCAACAAATTGGCGTGGTGTTGCAACAAACCAGCGTGGATGGCGATTTAACCGTTTGGGAAAATCTGGAATTCCATGGCCGGCTGCACCACATTCCCGCTAAAGAGCGCCAAGGGCGGATCGATCGCTGGTTGGACTATGTGGAACTGGGCGATCGCCGCGATAGTCTCGTGAAAACCCTGTCGGGCGGGATGAAGCGTCGGTTGCAAATTGCCCGCGCCCTGTTGCATGAGCCGGAAATTTTATTTTTGGATGAGCCAACGGTGGGGTTGGATCCGCAAACGCGCCGCCGCCTGTGGGAAATTATTCGCGACCTCAATCGCGGTGGCATGACGATGCTGCTGACGACGCACTACATGGACGAAGTGGAGTATCTGTGCGATCGCATCGGCATTATGGACGCGGGCCAACTGATTGAGCTGGGAACGCTGCAAGATTTGCGTACCAAACATGGGGAAGGATTGGTCATGAAACAAACGGCCGATCGCTGGGATTACAAATTCTTCCCCACCCTTTTGGAAGCGAATCAATATCTAGATTCCCAGGCAGTGAAAACCGGGTTGATGGTGCGTCCATCGAACCTAGAGGATATCTTTGTGGAGCTGACAGGCCGCCAACTGGATTAACTGGGGGCAACCGCGCATGGACATTGATCAAACCACTCACCAGACTTTCGGTTCCAAAGCATCGCCCTGGAAAACCCTGGCTCAATATGTGCTTTTGGGGGCGATCGCCCTGGTGATGTTGTTGCCCTTGCTCTGGCTGATGGGCACATCTTTGAAGTCGCCCACGGAAGATATTTTTTCCTTTCCGCCTCGGCTGATTCCCGCCGCGCCGACCTTGGAAAATTTTGTCAAAGCCTGGACGAGCGCCCCCTTTGCGCAATATTTGCTCAACAGCACCCTGGTGGCGGGGTTAACCGTGGCGTTGAACTTATTGATCTGTTCCTTGGCGGCCTATCCCTTGGCGCGGTTGTCGTTTAAGGGACGGGAATGGATTTTTAGCGCGATCGTGGCCACCATTGCCATTCCCTTCCAAATTGTGATGATTCCGCTCTATATTTTGGCGGTGAATTTAGGGCTACGAAATAGTTTTATTGGCTTAATTTTCCCGGCGATCGCCTCGGCCTTTGGCATTTTTTTGATGCGCCAGGCCTTCATGGGCGTGCCGAAGGATTTGGAAGAAGCGGCCCGAATTGATGGCTGTTCTGAGTTGGGAATTTGGTGGCATGTGATGTTGCCATCGGTGCGGCCGGCGCTGATTACCCTGGCAATTTTTGTGTTTATTGGGGCTTGGAGCGATTTTCTCTGGCCGCTGCTGATTTTGGATGACCCGAATTACTACACATTGCCGCTGGGGGTGGCGCGGTTGTCGGGCACGTTTTCCCTAGATTGGCGCTTGATTGCGGCGGGTTCGGTCATTTCGATCACCCCAATTTTGGCTTTCTTTTTGGTGATGCAAAACTACATTGTGCCCAGCGAAACGGGCAGTGGCGTGAAGGGTTAGTCAACGGTTAGGGCTGTTGTCCTGGGTTCAGCCCATGCCGCAAGGGATGATTTCACCGGTTTTTGAGCGATCGCCCGTTTCAACGGAACGGTACAGTTGAGACGGTTTGGAATTTTAGCGTCCTGGGGTTTGGCATGGGGCCGATCGCCCGATCGCCCAGCTTCTGCCCGGGTCGCTGACCAACCGCAAGCCTCAACTTAGCCGTCCGGCAAATTTTTTAGCAATGGCCGTTATCTGGGAACTGGATTTTTACTCGCGTCCGATTTTAGATGCAGACCAAAAAAAGGTTTGGGAAATCTTGATTTGTGAGAGTCCCACTGACTCGCGGGCCGATTGGCAATCCCTGTTTCGCTACAGCAAATATTGCTCCAACAGCGAGGTCAATTCCGTGACCCTGATGCAGGCGATCGAAGAGGCGATCGTCAAGGCAGGCCAGGCCCCCAGCCGGATTCGTTTTTTCCGGCAGGCCATGAAGAACATGATCGTCAAAGCCTGCCAGGATGCGGAATTGCCCTGCGCCCTCAGCCACCGCACCCACGCCATCAAGGATTGGATTGCCGATCGGCTCGAAACGGTCTATCCCCAAGAACCGGGCTACCAAGCCACCGCTCAAACGGCAGGCGTGTTCATGCCGCCACCGGCCGCCCAGCCCTTGCCCGATGCGCTGTTGGGGCAAAAGTGGGCCTTTGTTTCCCTGGAAGCGTCGGCCTTTGGCGAGCTGCATGAATGGGCGATCGACTTTGGTGAGGCGTTTCCCTTGTCCATGGTCAACTTAGCGCCCGATACGCCAATTCCCGGGCTGCTGATTTTTTCGCCTCGGGCCATGGCCATCTCCGCTTGGATGTCGGGTTTGGAAATGGGTTTTGTGCGGATTGAACAACAGGTGAAGCCTTCCAGCCTGTCGAGCGATCGGGAGGAATTTCCCGATCGGGTGATTTTGGAAACTGGCATTGGTGATGCTTGGGTGCTCTCAACCTTGCCCAATGCGGCCCAAAAAGCCGAGGGACAAACCTTTGAAGCCCAAAAGCAAGGGGCCCAAGGAGTGCATTTTCTGGCGGTGCAAACGAACCCCGATGAGGAGCGCTTTGCGGGCTTTTGGCTCATGCGCGATCGCCGCGACAGCTAAACCTCAAATGCTAAACCCCAAACGCTAAACCCCAAACGCTCAACTTCAAACTAAATCTCAAGCTCAACCTCAACAACGCAAGAATCCAAGGCAACTGGGAATCCGCCCAGCGCGATCGCCCCGCAGCCTTCCATCAAAACACGCTCAAAAAAACACGCTCAAACCCCCCAAAAACTATCCGCTCCTACCCGAAACAACGGATAGGAGCGGTCTAGCGGGTTATCAACTTGAAACTCAACTGCCGGGTATTGCGAAAGCTTTAACCGCCCCGTCGAGTGACGTGACCCTTTTTGAAGAGGGAGGGCTTACCTAGGCAACCAGCCCGGTACACAGCCAGTATCCTCCAACTTGAAAACCCTGAGACATACTACTGCTACTACCCATGGGCATCACCTCCTGCTTTATTCAAAGGGCCTCAATCACCTTGAGCCAACTGCTAAAACTTGGACATTGCCCGAAGGCTGAATGCCCGCTGTTTCGCGTTAAATGGCGGACTAGGCCTGATTGCCATTCAAGCTAGCACGTTTTTCAGGAAGGCAGCAACCTGGCAGAGCCGATTAACCTAGCAAGCGTTGGCCACTGGTCTTCTTCAGGCAGTGATTTTCAACTGGCAAGTATTAATCAGCAAGCATTAATCGGCAAGTATCAACTGGCAAGCATTAACTGGCAACAACCATGGAACGCATCACCCCCATGCCCCCAACCAGCGATCCGAAGGCGGAAATTGCCACAATTTTGCTGGTGGACGATGAGCAAGCGTTGGCCGATCCGCTCAGTCGGCTTTTGACCCGCGAGGGCTATAGCGTTGATGTGGCCAGTGATGGGCAAGCGGGCTATCAACTGGCCAGCCAAAACACCTACGATTTGCTGATTTTGGATTGGATGTTGCCAGAAATTAGCGGGGTGGAAATTTGCCAACGCCTGCGCCAAATGGGTCAGGGTGTGCCGGTGTTGTTTTTGACGGCGAAGGACACGATCGACGATCGGGTGGCGGGGTTGGATGCCGGAGCCGATGACTACCTGGTGAAACCCTTTGAGTTGCGGGAGTTGCTGGCGCGGGTGCGGGCCCTGTTGCGGCGGCCCCGAACCACCCCGGACGAGGCCCCAGAAACCCCACCGGGAACCGATCGCCCCGGCCGATTGCAGTGGCAGGATCTCGGCCTCGATTGCGATAACCAGTTGGCCTATCGGGGCGATCGGCTCATTGAACTCTCTGACAAGGAAACCTGTCTATTGGAATACCTGATGCGCCATCCGGGGCAAGTGCTGACCCATGACCAGATCTATGGCCATTTGTGGCCCACGGGCGATCGCCCCAGCAGCAATGCTCTGGCGGCCCAAATTCGCCTGCTGCGACGCAAGATCGAAGCCGTGGGCGAACCCCCAGTGATTCACAGTGTCTATGGCAAGGGCTATCGATTCGGCCTCACGACCGGCGACCCCTAGAACCCAGCTAGCCCATTTTGCGGCCAGCTCGTTACCAGTCAATTTTGCGGGCAAGCTACCAAGCCCGGGACAAAAGCCCCCCTCGTCCCGGGGATTGGTGCTCTGATTCAACAATTGAGCGGCTCAACTCGGAGACGTTGGTCGTGAAGCGATTGACGCTCCGAGGCCATGGCTCGCACACTAACTCAATGGGTCAGTGGGTTGGAGGCTCATCAATTATGAAGACATGATGAAGACGTAGTTCGAAAAAAATCGACAATCGGTGCAAAAGCGTTTACTGAAAGGCTGATCTTCTTGATGGATCAACCTTACAGATAAAAACGCTCTTCATCGTCATCAACCGCTTCAAAGTTTCGCAGCAAGACTCGATCGAAGACAGCATCAAGGGCCGCATCGTCAAAGTCCGTTGATCGCTGCTCTTGCAACGGATTCGATAGGGGATAGAGCTGTAGTTGTCTACGGTCTTGAACTAAATAGAAATAGGGTTCCAAATCCGTTGTTTGGCCAATTTCTAAATAGTCAAAGCTACAAACATTCAGGTAGAGCGTTCGGTTCGCAACCAACGTTGCCTGATGCTCATCGGCAAAGACATCAAGGACGAGACCTTCTCCGGTGCTCGTGGTTGTGCCGTCCTGGATATGCGTGTAGCGCACCCGATTCAGCCCAGCGAGCAGTTTTTGCATATCCTGCTTGTTGGCAATGATGCCACGATCGACAATGCAGGGAGCCGGTAATTGCGTTGTAGATGGACGTTTGTTCATGACAACCCAAGCTGAGGCGCACGCCTAAAGATATCTTGCTCGATCTTATCGGAAGGTCTTCACTTGTGCGCTGAGAAAATTACTGAAGTTGTTGGCTTGAGATTAACTCAGATCGAGAGCGATCGCCAACTGGCAAAAAATCAGGATGATTGAACCGATCGATGGGCCGATCTCAGCATTGCTCTCCCGCGAGAAGCAGCAGCAAAATTGATGCCCAAGAATGATGCCCCCCCAAGGAAATATGTGACCCGCACTGATCGAAAGCCCATCGAAAGCGATTGGAACCGATCGAACCCAATCTCAAACCAAATCGGAATGATGATTCATCCATTTCGACAGTTTCAATCAAAATGGAACCGTAGTTCTACGGAGAGAGAAAGGGGCAAAAACACTCAGTAATTTCCAGGGTAACAACTACCAACGGGCCCTTACCACTTACCGAGCGCGTAACCTGACGGACGAACCGGGGAAATGGCCCACTCCCCAGCCTGACTGTCGATGGCTCAAAGTTGGCTCCCAGAGCCGCAGCGGAGTTGAAATGAATGGAGATTGCTCCCTATGACGGAACCCCGACGATCGGCTAAATCGGCAGCTAATTCTTCGTCTAACCCTGTGCCCAAGTCTTCTTCTAAGCCATCACCGCCCCGATCGCCCCGTGATCCCTGGTGGCAGCCCTGGCGATCGGCCGGTTTGCACCTGCTGGCGGGGTTGGCGTTTTATACGGTGTTGCCTGTTCCCTGGCAAGGATCCTTGGACTTTCGGGGCATTGCTCGCCTTGCGCCGTTGATTGGGGCGTTTTTGGGTCTGTTGGTGGGGTTGGGAGATGGTGTGTTGGGCTGGGTTGGAGTACCAATTCTGACGCGCAGTGCGATCGCGGTGTTGGGGTGGCTGGCTTTGACGGGAGGGTTGCACCTCGATGGGGCGATCGACACGGCCGACGGGCTGGCGGTGCAAGATCCCCAACGCCGTTTGACCGTGATGGCCGACAGCACCACCGGAGCCTTTGGGGCTATGGCTGCGGCCGCAATTCTGTTGTTAAAAACGGTGGCCCTGGCAGATTTGGCGCAGGCTCGCTGGCTGGTGATTGCGGCGGTGGCGGCCTGGGCCCGCTGGGGGCAGGTGGTGGCCATTTTGTCTTATCCCTACCTACGACCCAGGGGGAAGGGGCGAATGCACAAGGATGCGATTCGATCGCCCTGGAATTTGTTGCCCGGTTGGGTGCTGGCCCTCAGTTTCAGTGCGCTGTATGGGGTGTTGTTTCCGGGCAGTTGGCTGCCAGCGGTGGGGCTGGCCTTGGGAGGCGGGGCGATCGCCCTGCTGACGGGTGCTTGGTTTAACCGGCAATTGGGCGGCCAAACGGGCGACACCTATGGGGCGATCGTGGAATGGACTGAAGCGCTGCTGCTGTGTTTGATGGCCACACTGCAACAACCTCCCAATGGTTGATACCCAATGGGTGATAGATATCCAGCGACTGATGCCCAATGGCTAATGGTTCAAAGTTTCAATGGGTTCAAAGTTTCAGTAATCGATGCGATTAAGGTTTGCGGGTTTCGGTGCGATAGGGCAAAATACGCGTCCCGATCGCCAAGCTTTCAGCCTCGTAGCTGGGGAGCTTGTCGCCAAAGGGAGCAGGAACTAACTCTTGAAGGCTCAGCTCGGTGCGGTACAGACTGAAGAGCCAAAAATTCTGGCGATCGGTATTTTGCAAAACCACCTGGCGAATGGCGGGCCGCAGTTGGCCCACGGTTCCCTGGCAAGCCACCTGCAAAAAGCCGGGAGCGTCCTGGCAAGTGCCCTCCTGCACCTCTCGACTGATGTAGTCCGCAGCAAAATCCGCATAGCGATCGGGGTTGGGATTGGTGACGGCCAGACCCGCCCCGATCGCCACAATCACACCGCTAACCACCACAATCGCTTTCACATCCGCCACCTTGAAGAACAATTCGACGGCCACCGATCTTGAATTCCGCTTTTGAATTCGATCCGTCAATCTGGATGATCTTGGCCCTTGGCTTCCATCCTATCGAGCGGCCGTTGTCGGTGCGATCGCCCCCGCCAAAATCAGGCTCCCAAGAAATTTGTCTATAGCGGGTATGCTTTTCAGCGCAAAGTTGTTATAATGACCCACTACAGTGGCGAGCGTAGCCAAGGGGTTAAGGCAGCGGATTGTGGTTCCGCCATTCGTGGGTTCAAGTCCCATCGTTCGCCCTCTTCAAAACTCAATATCCAATGTCTCAAACTCTCAAATTCCCGGAAAGCCGAATCCTGAGAGTCTGGAAACATTGAAAACAAAGGGGTACATTCCATTTTGTACCCCTTTTTGATTGCCTTTAAATCGGCTGTTATTGAGCGGTTTGTTTCCCCAAGCTAGTAGCGTGGCTGCTTTAATTCGCTGGGTTAAATGATATGGCTGTTACCGTCACCTGATCGTTAAGCAGCAAGGGGCTTAAGCCCCTTGTTACCACGACTGGCTCCGCAACTTTAACCCAATGTATTAAGCCTGTCGCGCTACTAGTCTCCCCAAGATTGAGGCTGGCTACTGGGTTGGGTTATTCGGCTTAAAGTCAGAATCCAGGAACAAGCGCGGCGTAAGATCCAGCAGGGGCGGCGGTTCCGGCGTGGGCTTGGGTGGTTCGCTGGCGGTTCCGGTCAGCTCGCGTGCCAGTCGGGTTGCTTCCGCGATCGCCGTTTGGGGCCCGATCGGGGAAATGGGCATGTTGGAATCCTGTTTCCAGGTGGTTTCCATTTCAAAGGTTAGGCGCTGCCCCGCGATCGTCCGCTGTTGAAGTTGGGTGGCCAGTTGCCTCACGCCGCCTGCTTGTTCGATCTCGCTGGCCAGTCGGGGCGAAATTTCAGCCGCACTGTTCAGCAAAATCAAGAAATTGGGCGCAACCTGGGCATTCGGCATCAAAAACAGATAGGTTGGCTCGCTCAGGGCCCGGCTGCGCCCTCCTTCCGAAAAGTTTTGGACTCCATGGCCGATGATGCGGGCCACGTCCAAATCGGGATAGGCATTCAGCAAGGCCCCAATTAAGCGCCCACCGGCCATAATTTGCTCACGGCTGGGGCGTTCGCTGTCTGGGTCGTAGTGAAACTCAATCCCGATCGATCGCATATTGATCCAATTCACCGGGCGGTTGGTTTGCGGATCGGGATAGGCTGCTTGCTTCAGGATGTGAAAGGCCGTTTTGCTCGGTGGCACAGTCATTAAAATGTCGCCGCGCATCCCCACAATAAAATGGGCGCTGACTTCGGCCGGGTCGTTTTGCCACGATCGCGCCACTTGGGCGATCGAGAGCCGTCGCCCACTCAGGGCCGTGTGGTGAATCACGATCGTATCCACCGGGCGATCGGTCGGGCGATCTTCATAGTCCCGTCGCGACAGGGATCCCGTGGCTAAATAATTAGAAATTGCAAACCCGGGCAACCCAATTTGCTGAGTTGGATCAGCAGTCTTGGCGTATTTCAGGGCTGCTTCGGCCCGTCCATCGGGCGGCAAAACTCCATCGGAAGCAGATGCACCCACCGCAATCAAGAGTGCCGCCGCTAACACCAGCAAACAGTAACGCAGTACCTTGCGCGGATTCGACAGCATAATCACGGGATCTCTAGCGATCGCTGATGTGGAAACAAAATTGGGGTTGGTGGCGGAGCGATCGAGCAAGCTGCCCAAAATCAGCCAAAAGGGTCAAATTTCAAGCAGCAGCCTGGAAGTTTGGCGCAATCTTAGCATCTTGCTTTTGCGAGGGACTGTGGCCAGGCGATCGAAACTGATATCGAGAGCCACTACCGCAGTGAATACCAAAAACTCATACTGCAAAAATAAACCCAGGATACAAACCCAAGATATTGAAGGAAATTTAAGGCCGGAGGGGTTCAAGATCGGCAACTCAGGGCTGAAATGGCAAAAACCGCAGCGGCTTGTGGAAACCGTGCGGTTTTTGATTACTGAATCAAACCCAATCAAGGGTTTACGGATGCTTGCCGTTGACTGTCGATGATGATCGCCCGAGCGGCTAGATCATGACATCGATGATGCGTCAGCGGTCTTGAACCAAGAATCTTGCCGAGGGAACCAGGCTGAGACTCGATCGAGCCAATTACAGCAGGCCCAGTTGCGACAGGATGCCTTGGCCGGTGATGAATTCCGTAGCGATACCGATCACGAAGCCCAGCATTGCCAGACGACCGTTCCAGGTTTCGGCGAAGGCAGTGAAGCCGTATTTAGCCTTTTGCTCAGTCATGGTTGAAGACCTCCAAAAAGGGGTTTCGAGCGAATAGATAGAAGTCGAGTTGGGTGAGCGTCCTGGTGTCAAGTTGCTCTATAGAAAATTTAACGCAATTTTTTGTTTACTGCAACGTTTCGTTACGAATCCATGAGTAAAAACTCTTACTGCTGCCCCTGCTGCCCCGCTGGCCTGCCGTAATTTCCCCCCAAATCGCCCTGGACTCATGAAGCCTCAACGTTTGCCCAATCCTTTGTGGGACAATGGTTCGCGGGAATTCATTCCCAAAGATTTGCCCGGAAAGTAGCCCCTTGGGGGCTGGATTTCGCTGCTGTTGAGTTGGGTGGGGATTGTGGCTGTGGATGGGGAAATTTCGGCAAAGTCGTTGACTTTGGAAGAGGCGATCGCCAATTTGCGTAGTGAAGATGCCAGCTTGCGCTACTACGCGGCTTGGTGGGTGGGGCGGTTTCGGGTTTCGCAGCCGGATGTGATTGAGGCGCTGATTGAAGCCTTGGATTACGAGGGCGATCGCACGGAAGCGGGAGGCTTGCCGCTTCAGCGCAACGCGGCGCGGGCTTTGGGGAAATTGGCCGATCGCTCGGCGGTTCCGGCCCTGATTCGATCGCTCACTTCGCCCGATTATTACGTGCGGGAGGCGGCGGCCCAATCCCTCGGGCAGTTAGCGGACGATCGCGCTGTTCCCGGTTTGTTGGCCCTGTTGGCTGGCGGCGTGGCGGCGGCCGTGGTTGCGCCGGGTCAGCCCCACTTGGTGCAGCCCTACGATGCGGTGCTGGAAGCCTTGGGGAATTTGCAGGCTCAGGGGGCGATCGACGTGATTCGCCCCTTCACGGAACATTCCGTGCCCAAAGTGCAATACGCGGCCGTGCGGGCCCTGTATCAGCTCACGGGGGATGACCAATGGGGCGAGCGACTGGTGGCCGCCCTGCGGGGGCCCGATTTACAGTTGCGGCGGGCCCTAATGGGGGATGTGGGGGCGATCGGCTATTTGGCTGGGGCGGAGGCGATCGCCCAAACGGAGGCGGAAAATAGCTTGAAACTGATTGCGCTCAAAGGGTTGGCAGAACATCCCAACGCCACCCCCGACGGCCAAACCCTGACGGATGAGGGCCGCCGGATTTTGGTTTTGATGGATGGGTTGTTGTAGGGCCAGTCAACAGCACTGGACAGGGCGATCGCGCCCCCATGCCGATGAATGGGCGGTTTCATGACCGGAGGCGGGCCGATCGGGCGAACGTCTGTCGGCTGGCCGGTTGGGGGTGATGGGAACGATTCAGTTGCGACAGGGGGTGAGTTGGTGGTTGCTGAGTTTGGGGATTTGGCCCCAGCAGGGTTCGGTAATTTTGCAAGAATACCAGCGAGGCGATCGCCAGCAGAAAATAACCAAACCAGCGCTGTAAGCGATCGGCGGGTACCCATTTTGATAGATAAGCTCCGGGCAACGTTCCCAGGGCCGCCGCCCCCGTGAACGAAACGGTCAGGGGCCAATTGATCGCCACATGGCCCGCGTAGCCTGCCAAACCCGCGATCGAGTTAGCCGCAATAATCACCAGGGACGTGCCGATCGCCTGTTTCATCGGGACATTGCCCAACAGCACCAACGCCGGCACGATCGCGAAACCGCCCCCCACGCCCACCAGCCCGGTTAGCATTCCCACGCCGATACCCTCCGTTAGCAGCCACAGCCAGCAATAGCGACAAACGGGCTGGGGATAGGTTGCCAGGGCCGACTCTGGCGATCGATCCGTCGGGGCTGGTGTGCTGCTGCGACGAATCGTGGCGATCGCTGCCAACAGCATCATGCCCACAAACAACATCATTTGAATGGGGGGTGTAACCCAAGGTTGGGTGGCCAACTTAGCGCCCCCAAAGGCCCCGATCGCCGTGGACAGCCCAAAAATTGCCGCCACCCGCCAGCGCACCCGCCCCGCCCGCCAATGGGGAATGACTCCCAACAGGCTCACGGTTCCCACAATGGCCAACGTCATGGCGATCGCGGGTTTCACCGGCACGCCCATCACCGAGGTCAAAATTGGCAGGGCCAACACCGAGCCGCCCCCGCCCAACAGCCCCAGGGCAATGCCAATCACCACCGCCAAGCCATGGCCGATCGCCCAGATCAAACTATCCATAAACCGTTGATTAACCCTTAAGAAGTGACCCTTAATTGGTTGATTGCGATCCCAATCAATCGCGATTAATCGATCGACTGAGAATCTTGGAAAGCCAGTGCAAAGCCGGCCAATTGCATGGGCGATCGGAGTTGATCCATTTCGCTTGGCAATTGGCAGATTCTGAAGCTTGTTTCTGAAGCTTGTTTTTGAGGTCTGTTGTCGTGCAGTTTCGCTGCTTGTTGCCTAAGCAGAACGCTGGTTATAGGGCAACTTCGCCAGCAGCATGGCCAAAGCGCAGGTGTTGGTGATGCCCGCGAACATCAGCCCAGCCCCCACAAACCCGCTCAACAGCAAGAACCAGGGGGAAACCAACGCGCCCAGCACCGTGCCCGTGAACACCAAGGAACCGGCCACGATTTGCACCTGTCGCATCAAGCTGATCGGGGCCCGACGATCGACCAAAACTTCCAAACCCGCCGCCTTCCAAGCCTGAAGACCACCGATCAGGTCGATCGCTGGCGTGCGGCCCGCTTGCACCAATTGATGGGCCACTTCGGTCGATCGATTTCCCGTTTGGCAATAGAGCACCACCCAGCGATCGGGCTGAGAAACCGGCACTGCCTGCAAATCCAACTTGCTCATGGGCATCGACAGCGCCCCGGGAATGCGTTCTCCGGCAAATTCTCCCGGCTCGCGCACATCCACCACGATCGCCCGATTGGTGGCCAACCAAGCCTGAAGCTCAGTGACGGAAACCCGTTGGCGCACCGGCCCCACAGGCATCGGCTCAGTTGTCCGGACAAAATCATCGACCGTCATCGGTTGAGGTTGGGTTGCGGGCGGTTGAGTAGACGGGGAATTGACTTCAGGTTGAACAGGGGCCATTGATCTAAATCCTGGGAAGATTTTGGAAACAGGGAGAAAAAGGAGGAAAACTCAGGGCCTCCAGGGCGAACAGCGCGTTCAGGCCGTCACCAGTTGCCCACATTGTTGATTGGCGGGCACGGCTTCCGCTATCTTTTGGGGATTCGGCAGCCCCAAGTTTTGCATCAGGGTCATAAAGGTGGCGCGATCGTGCCCCACAAACCGAGGATTGCAGTGTTTTTCTTCCCCGATCGTGGAAACCGAAAAGCCGCGATAGTCATGGCCCGGGTAAACCAAGGTTTCATCCGGTAGCGCGAACAGCACTTCGGTCACCACCTGATAGAGCTGTTCGGCATTGCCGCTTTGGAAGTCCGTGCGACCACAGCCGCGAATGAGCAGGGAATCGCCTGTGAGCAAATGGGTTTGATTTACCAAATAGGCTAAGTGGCTGTCCGTGTGGCCCAGGGTGGCGATCGCTTGAATGGGCACTGAGCCAACCCAAAACACTTCGCCATCGTCCAACTCGCGATCGGCGCAGGCGACCTTGGCCCCCATGGGGACAATTCCTTGGCAATTGGTCAAATCGCGTAGCCGACCGGCCCCGGTCACATGATCCGCGTGGACATGGGTTTCTAGGCAAGCCACCAGGGTCAAGCCTAGTTCCTGAATCAGTTTGTAGTCTCGATCGACCTGTTCCAAAACCGAGTCCACCAAGACCGCTTGGCGACTGTCCCGATCGGCGATCAGGTAACTGTAGGTGCTCGTTTCCCGATCGAACAATTGCCGAAACAACATAGGGCAGTTCCTAAGTTAAGGGTGTTGGGCAAACTAGGAGGCAAATTGCAGGAGCAAGCGGCGGCAGATAATCCAAGATGACCCAAGATCAGTGCTTGGTTTCTCTATGCTTTCTGGATTAATATAACTATATACTCATATTTTGAATTTGCCACCCGATCGCCCCCATTTTTTCCCCGGCTCCGTTAGTCTGGGGGGCCAGTCGTCACCCAGCTTCACTGGAATCGGGTTACCACCAGAATGCTCGATCGCCTTGATTTTGCCCAATACTTTCCTTCAGGGACAATTGAGCCATCCAATGGGGTAGAGTTGCCTTCGCAAGGGGATCAGAATTCTTAACATCCCATGGAGATCTCTCCTGCCCTGTCCGCTGCTGCCCTTGGTCAAGCCCTGATTCTGCATCCATGGCACCCCTCCGCAACTCTCCTTTTCCCTTCGCTTGGACATCGAGTTCTATGGCTAATACCCTTGACCATGAGTTAGACGCACTGGCATTCGTCGCGGACTATCTCAAGGTTTTGTCGGAACGCAATCGATTGCGAGTGCTGTGCTGCTTGCGGGAGGGGCCCCGAAATGTGGCAGAAATTGTGGAAGCAACGGGCCTGACCCAGGCTAATACTTCCAAGCATCTAAAAGTTTTGTCTCAGGCGGGCATGGTTGCTCGACAATCCCAAGGCACCAGCGCCTATTACCGAATTGTGGATCCGCTGATTTTTGATCTTTGTGAATTAATTTGGCGGCGACTGAGCGATCGCTTGGAACAGCAACAACAGGTGATCGCCAGTTTTCGGGTGCAGTAATCGGCTGATCGAATTGCTATACCAACTCGCCATTAGCTCGCCATTAGCTCACCATGGATTCTTCGTGAAAGTGGGTTGCAATCACCGGGGATTGTGCAATTTTTGCTACCGTTCAGACAGTCCCTCGAAATCGCGCCCCTCGAAATTTCGCCATGGTAGCTCGCCCTCGCATCACCCACGTTATCTACGATCTCGACGGTTTGTTGCTGGATACGGAATCAATTAACGAAGCGGTGAACCGGGCGATCGCCGATCGCTACGGTTGTGCTTACGATCCAGCGGTGCGAGGACGCATCGCCGGGCGCGATGCCCACACGTCATCGGCGATTTTGGTGGAATGGTTGGGGTTGCCCATCAGTCCCGAGGAAATGTTGCAACAGCGGCGATCGCTGGTGGCCCAGTGGCAACCGGTGGCTAAACCGATGCCGGGCGCGGTGGAGTTGACCCATCACCTGCACCGATCGGGCGTTCCCCAGGCGATCGCCACCAGCTCCAGCCGTGGCCCCTTTGGTTGGAAGGCCGCGCCTCACCGGGATTGGTTTCGCCTGTTTCACTGCACGGTGCTGAGTGATGATCCGGGGGTGCGCCAGGCCAAGCCCGCGCCGGATCTGTTTCGGGAAGCGGCTCGACGATTGGGGGCCGACCCGCGCCACTGTTTGGTGTTTGAGGATGCGCCAGCGGGCATTGAGGCGGCCCGGGCGGCGGGGATGTCGGTGATTGCGATTCCGGATCCGGCCTTGGCGCGATCGAGTGTGGCCCAGGCCGATGCCATCTTGCCCTCCTTGCAGGCCTTTGAGCCGGCCGATTGGGGATTGCCCGCTCGGGTTCCGGCGGCGGTTTGCTAGCGGTTTGCTAGCGGTTTGCTCAAGAAACGGGGCGATCGATCGGGCTTGTTGCGGTTTAACCGTTTGCTGGATCCCCCTTTACGGGATCACCATCTACTTGATCACTGAGCAGGTAGGTGGGGAGCCGATCGATGCTGGTTTGGTTCTTTGCTTGCCAATAGGCTTGCAGACCGTCGGGGCCTTTGCGCTCCGCCCATTCCACCAACTGAGTGCGATCGCCCTGATAGTCAAACAACGGAACCCCGAACCCACAGGAGGTTTGCACCGACTCCACCGACAGCAACATGATTTGGCGTGTGCCGGGCAGGGCCTCGAATCGATCGAGCCAGGATTGCCAATCGGGATCCCGTGGCCGAATCACGCGCCCCTGGCCATACAGCCGCAAAATCAACGGCGCACCCACAAAGCTGCAAAACATGAGGGTTAACCGGCCGTTTTCCGTCACGTGGGCTGCGGTTTCGTTGCCACTGCCGGTCACGTCCAAATAACCCACCAAATTGGGTTCAAAACAGCGAAAGGTGTCCATCCCCTTGGGCGACACATTCACTCGGCCCTCTTGGGGAGCGGATGCCGTGAAAAACAGCTTCTGTTGTTCAATAAAAGCGGCCAGTTCCGGTGTGATTTGCTCGTAAAATTTTGCCATTTTGTTATCTCTAAACTTCTCTAGGGTTTTCTGAATTTTTCTGAAGTTCTCTGAAATTCTCTAGAATTTAAGCATTTGAAATTTACAGGCTGGCGTGAATTCTCCAGCACCTTCCCCCATCCCTCGATTTTAGGTTATCCCTAGGTGATTCAATGGCTGCTGCTCCTCCATCTGCTAGCTGCGCGATCGTTTGGTTTCGTACTGATTTGCGTCTCCATGATCATGAACCGCTCTTGGCTGCTGCCGAAAATCATCAGGCATTGATTCCGGTTTATTGTTTTGATCCGCGACAGTTTGCGGAAACTGCCTTTGGTTTTCCCAAAACCGGCCCCTTCCGCGCTCAATTTTTACTGGAATCCGTTGTGGATCTACGAGCTGCCTTGAGAGCCAAGGGCAGTGATTTAATCGTGCGATCGGGGCTGCCAGAAGTGGTGTTACCGGCCTTGGCAGCGGAATATGGAGCACAGGCTATTTATTATCACGAAGAGGTGGGAACTGAAGAACAAGCGGTTGAATTGGCCCTCGAAGCAGCCCTGAAAGCCCCAGAAGCGCCCAGGCCGGTTCAGGAAAACATTCAAAGCAAGGTTTATTGGGGCCACACGCTCTATCACCCGGATAATTTGCCCTTTGAAATTGGTCAAATTCCAGAGCTGTTTACGGAATTTCGGAAAACCGTTGAAGCGCGATCGACCATTGATCCTCCCTTGCCCCCGCCCGATCGCCTGCCACCAGTGCCGCCGGGCCTGAACCCCGGTGAGCTGCCCCGTTTGGCCGATTGGGGGTTGGTGGAACCGGAACCCAGCCCCTTGGCGCTGATTTCGTTTACGGGTGGTGAACAGGCTGGTTTCCAGCGGCTTCAGGAATACATTTGGGGTGGCGATCATTTGCGGGTTTATAAGCAAACGCGCAACGGCATGTTGCAGCCCAATGATGCATCGAAATTTTCGCCTTGGTTGGCGCTGGGCTGTCTTTCACCTCGAAAAATTTGGGCCGAAGTGCAAGCCTATGAACAGAAAGTGATTCGTAATGAATCCACCTATTGGCTCATTTTTGAATTGCTGTGGCGCGACTATTTCCGCTGGATTGTGGCCAAACATCGCCATCGAGTTTTTCGGGTAACGGGTTTGCAAGGAATTGCCATTCCTTGGCGACAGGATGCGGCGGCCTTTGCCGCTTGGTGTGATGGGCAAACGGGCTATCCCTTGGTGGATGCCAACATGCGAGAACTCCGCGCCACAGGGTTCATGTCGAATCGGGGTCGTCAAAATGTGGCGAGCTTTTTAACCAAGAATTTGGGAATTGATTGGCGAATGGGGGCCGAGTGGTTTGAATCTTGGTTGATTGATTATGATGTGTGCAGCAATTGGGGGAATTGGAACTACACGGCCGGGGTGGGAAATGATGCAAGAGGGTTTCGCTTTTTCAATATTTTGAAGCAAGCCAAGGATTACGATCCGCAAGGAGAATACGTGAAACATTGGCTGCCGGAATTGCGCCAATTGCCCGCCGGTAAAGTGCATCATCCCTGGACTTTGTTGCCCGTGGAACAGGAGCGATTTGGTGTACAAATTGGCCGTGATTATCCAGGAGCGATCGTGGATTTGTTTGAGTCGGCAGCGGAGAATGAAGCCCTCTATAACCGAGCGATCGGGAAGGGTGCTGCGGGTCGATCAAAGCCGGCCCATCGGGGTTCCCGGCGCGATCGCCCCCGACGACCTTAGGAGGCTGTTTCAAAGATCCAAATTGCGAGCTTGCAGGTCTCATCAATCGAGGCAAACAAGATGCTCAAGCCCCTTGCCCCATGATGGTTAATGCTTGGATTTGTTGATGCTTGGCCCTGCTCAAAAAACACTTTTCAGACATGCTCTGAGGCAGCAAGGGGGGCATTGATGTTCTGGAGCAGTAATGTGGGGCCAGGGACTTGGGATAGATATGGCGGCGCAAGTAATTCTGGGCAAGTAATTCTGGGCGAGTAATTCTGGGCGAGTAATTCTGGGCAAGATTTGGAGGTGAGAGGGTGATGGAGCGATCGATGACAACGGTAGTAACCCAAGTAACCCCGCAAGATCGGGTCAGTCCTGCCGGTTACGGACTGCGACGGCGGTTGGGGCGATCGCTGGTGGCCTTGGGAGCTAGTTTGCTGGCCGGTGGTTTCACGCCCGCCTTGGCCCAGGCCGCCGAGCGGATTGAGCTGACCTTTGGGGCCTTGGGCCTGTCGATCGAAATGAAGTCCCTGGAAGACTTTGTGGCGACCGGCGAAATTTCCGATGAGCTGGAGTTCTATACCCGGTTTCTGACTCCCGATCAATTGGCTCAGGTGCGATCGGCCCTGACCGATCGCCTGGATATCAATTTGTTGGCCGTGTCGCAATTTTTCAATGCGCCCCAAGGGGAAACTATTCTGCGGCGCTTGGCCCAAGTGATCCGCACCGGGCGCAATTTACAAAGCGTGCCGGCCCTGCGTGCTGCGATCGTCCGTTCCGCCGCCGACCCGGAAGGGCTAACCCCCCTAAATTTGCTGCGCTACTATCCCACTCCCAGTATGCGAGTGGACTTGGCCCAAGCCCTGAGCCTGTGGCGACAAATTGAGGAAACCACCATTCACCAAGACCAAGCCACCACCGCCGTGGAAACGGCCTTTGTGGCTCAAGCTGGCTCTCCCATTACGCCGCCCCCCTTTGAGTTGCGACAACCGGGCCCCTATGCGACCGCCAAAACCAACCGCGTGATTCAGCCGCGCGATCGTCGTCCCTTTGCGGCCGATCTTTACTGGCCCTTGGCAGCGACGGGCGATCGCCCCGTGGTAGTCATTTCCCACGGTCTCGGATCCGATCGGCGCACCTATGGTTACCTGGGCGAACACTTGGCCTCCCATGGTTTTATTGCCATTCTGCTGGAGCACCCCGGCAGCGACAGCCGCTACATCCAAGCCCTCATTAACGGCGAGGCCAGCGAAGCCGCCGACCCCAGGGAGTTCATTTCGCGGCCGGCCGATGTGCGCGACATTCTCAATGAACTGGAAACCAATCCCCAAGCTCCCGGAGGATTCACCGGGGCCATTGACCTCGATCGCACGGCTGTGGTGGGGCAGTCCTTTGGCGGATACACCGCCCTGGCCAGTGCCGGGGCCCCGCTGAATTTCAAACGGCTGAAAACCGACTGCGCCTCCGACGACTTGTTTTGGAATACGTCGCTGCTGTTGCAATGTCGGGCTTTGGTGGTGCGCCCCACGCCCGACACGGACTATCTATCCCTGCAAGATGCCAGGGTGAAGGCCGTGGTGGCCATCAGCCCAATTACTTCCAGCCTGTTTGGACGCGAAGGGATTGCCCAACTGCAAGTGCCCACGGCGATTTTGTCGGCTAGTAATGACCCGATCGCCCTGCCTTTGTCGGAACAGTTGCGCCCTTTTGCCCAAATGTCGATCGCGGATAAGTATCTTTTGGTGCTGCGAGGCGGCACGCATTTTTCAACGCTGGGGGCCACGGGCGATGAGACCGTGCAGCTCCCGGCTAGCTTGGTGGGGCCCCGGCCGGACTTGGCTCGCGATTACACGAAAGCCTTCATCACGGCTTTTTTGAAGCGATATTTGGGGAACGATCACACCATGGCGAACCATCTCACCCCCCAATGGGCCAATTCCGTTTCTCAGCCAGAGTTGCCACTGTATTTGCTGAGTCAACTGTCGATCGAGCAGTTGCCGCGCCCCGTGGCCCACAAGCCAACCAAAAATTCCCGATGGATTGCCAATCGCCACCGGCCCGATCAACCCATCCAGGCCCGCTGAAGAAATGGGGCTATGGCGAGTGATTTGGGGCGATCGTCAGGGAAATGAGACGAGCAAGCTCAATCCTCTAGTCTCTGGCCTCTGGGCCTAATCTTCGTGATCTTCAAAGGGATCCGACAAATTCTCAGATGGCGGGCCGAAAGCCACGTAAATCGAGTACCCCGTGATGGCAACCAAAATTGTGCCGAGGGCAATTCCCAATGTTAAAGCAGAGTTGTCTTCCAGCATGGTTTAAGGGTCTCGATGGCCGGGCCGCTAGCCCATTTCTCGCAAATTGTAACAATTAGTTAAGTAAAATCGCAAACTTCTCAGGGAGTCCACCCGATCGCCCACTGCCCGCTAGCCCTAGTTCCCGGGCCACCGCTAGCCCATCCCCACGGAACTCCCCAAACAGCAGGCACAGCCGTTTGATAGAATACCCAATCAAATAGCATTGGCGGCGTGCTGCATTCGTGCGGCAATTGCTGCACTATTTAATAAAAAGCAACATCAACGGCAACGCCCAGTTGCTTCAACGGCTGCAAGACTCCATTGTTGCGAAACACTACGGTAGGGATAAGATGGCTCAACGGACTCGCCTGGGCGACATTTTGCGCCCGTTAAATGCGGAATACGGTAAGGTGGCTCCCGGCTGGGGGACGACCCCGCTGATGGCTGTTTTCATGGGGTTGTTTTTTGTGTTCCTGCTGATCATCTTGCAGGTGTACAACACCTCGATCTTGATTGAAGGCGTTAATGTCGATTGGAAGTCGCTGGGTCAATAGATTTGGGTGAATTGATTGGGGTGATGAGTCTGCATCAACAGATTTCAGATTTCCACCCCAAGAATGGCCCGCCCGATCGACTGGTTTGAGGAACTAACGGCTAGAGAATTGCTGAGTTCTGAGCGTTGGATTCTACAAATCTTTGAGAGTTAAGTCATCAACTGGTCGATCGCCCAGTCCCACAGCCCCGGTGTATCCGGGCTTTTTTATGGGCAACATTTCCCATCCCATGGGCCCCAATCTTGGCTTGTTCCTGAGTCAGGCCGATCCGATGCCTACGCGACGGGGCCTTGGGATGGAATAATCTGAACGTGCAAATTTGCAAATTACTGTTCGATGATTGGTGTTGACCAGTGGCTAGCCAGCTATTCGTTCTCGTTCGCTAGCTCCTGCTTGTGGATTGGGTCTGTTTGATTGGTTCTGTTTCAGTGTTGTTGCTTGATCGTTTGCTTGCGATCGCCCCGGTCATTTCCATTGCAAGGATCGCCCCATGAACATTTTTGGCATTGGCCCAGCAGAGTTGTTTTTGATTGGCGTTGTCGCTTTGTTGGTCTTTGGCCCGAAAAAGTTGCCGGAAATTGGCCGCAGCCTGGGCAAGACTCTGAAATCCTTCCAGGAAGCTTCGCGGGAATTTGAATCGGAACTGAAGCGAGAAATGGATCGGGCCGAATCCCCCGCTTCCACCAGCATGACCGCCACGATCGAGCCGCCTGTGCAACCCGCCCTGACCAGTTCGGAGCCGGCCACCCCTGTCACCCCCGCCGAAGCGGAACCGGCCCCAGCCGCCAAAACCAATGCGGTGGATTCGGTCGATCCGGTTTAAGTGTTTCCGGTTAGATCGCTTCCGGCCGGATTTTTTCCGGTTGGGGTGTTTCTGGTTGGACTATTTCCGGTTGGACTATTTCCGGTTGGACTATTTCCGGTTGGCGTTCTGTTGATTAACCCTTGAAGTCGTCTGCGCTTAAGTCGATTCCAAAGCCATGCCCAAAGGCCAATCCGCATCGTCATCAGAACCCCTAATTCCGAAGCTGATTGTGGGGCTGGGCAACCCAGAACCCAAGTACGATCGCACCCGCCACAACATTGGCTTTGAAGTTCTTGATGAGCTGGCGAAGGTGTGGGGCATTCCCCTGAGCGAAAATCGCCGGTTCAATGCCCTTGCGGGAGAGGGGCGATCGCCCTTTGGCAAGATTTATTTGCTGAAACCCCTGACCTATATGAACCGATCGGGCCAGGCCATCCGCGCCGCGATCGATTGGTATAAGCTGCCACCGGAATCAGTCCTCACGATCTACGACGATATGGATCTGCCCTTGGGACGGTTGCGGCTGCGGGAAACCGGCTCGGCCGGCGGTCACAATGGCATGAAATCCACGATCGCCCATCTGGGAACTCAGGATTTTCCGCGTTTGCGGTTGGGCATTGGGCGGCCCCGGGTGGTCAGCGGCGAAACGGTGTCCCATGTGTTGGGCAAGTTTGCGCCCGATGAACAACCCACGGTGCAAGCCCTGTTGCGGTTGAGCGTGGAGACGATCGAGCGATCGCTCCGAGATGGCGTGGCCAAAGCCGCCAGCTTGTATAACAATCGCGATGTGGCTCCACCCAAGCCTAAACCGGCCCCCGCGCCCGCAACACCGGAAACGCCCGATCGAACTCCGCAGGATCCGCAACCGGTTTCCTAGCCGAGTGTCCAGCGGTCTAGCCTCATCCTGTGGGTTCTGTTGACCCTGTTGATCCTGTCCGCCTGTCCACGGTTCATCTACTAATTCCGCACTGTCGGCCTGTGCCGTGAGTCGTCGAGAAAATCCGTTGCCCCAAACGATTGCCCTTGTGCGCATTACCCGCCAGTCCTGGAATGAGGGCAAACTAGAAGGCGAAGTCAGCGCCGGGGAATTCACCTGGGAATTTGTTTGGCACTTTCGCCAAGGCGGGTTGCGGGTTCAGCCGTCCATGGGGCGGGCCCTGATTCGGGAACCACTGGCCCGATTTCTGGAAACCCACGACTACCAACTAGAAGCGGGCGGCGATTATTCCTTCCCCATCCGGGCCCGGCTCTAGTAGTTCGGCAAGCTTATTTTGATAGGTCAAGTTAAATGACTGTTGCCGTCACCAAATCGTTAGGCAGCAAGGGGCTTAAGCCCCTTGTTACTACGACTGGCTTCGTGACTTTGACCCAATGAATGAAGCCTGTCACGCCACTAGGCACTGCCTCAAGATTTTCTGACTTTTCTGAAGTTTGCCCGCAGAATTCCTTCCCGCGATTGTTCAACAACGGAGCAACGAACCATGGTCAAAATTCTGCACCTGTCGGACATTCACATGGGCAGCGGGTTCAGCCATGGGCGCATTGATCCGCAAACGGGTTTAAACACTCGGCTGCTGGACTTTACGGCGGCCTTGGAGCGTTGCATCGATCGGGCAATTTCGGAACCGGTGGATCTGGTGTTGTTTGGGGGCGATGCCTTTCCTGATGCTACGCCGCTGCCCATGGTGCAAGAAGCCTTTGCACAACAGTTTCGGCGGCTGGCGGATGCGCAAATTCCGACGGTGCTGTTGGTGGGAAACCATGACCAACATGCCCAAGGCCGCGGAGGAGCCAGCCTTTGCATTTACCGCACGCTGGGGGTTCCGGGCTTTGTGGTGGGAGACACGTTGGCGCTGCATCGACTGGAAACCAGCCAGGGGCCAGTGCAGGTGCTGACCTTGCCTTGGTTAACCCGATCGACCCTGCTCACCAAGCGGCAAACGGAGGGCCTGTCGTTGGCGGAAGTGGGGGCGCTGCTGCTCGATCGACTCCAAGCGGCCCTGGAAGGGGAAATTCGGAAGCTTGATCCTGACCAACCCACCATTTTGTTGGCCCACCTGATGAGCGATCGGGCGCAATTGGGAGCCGAGCGGATGTTGGGCGTGGGCAAAGGCTTCTCGATTCCCCTCAGCACCATCACGCGCCCCGAGTTTGACTATGTGGCCCTGGGCCATGTCCACAAACACCAAAACCTGAACCCCAACAATCAGCCCCCGGTGGTCTATCCCGGCAGCATTGAGCGGGTGGACTTCAGCGAGGAAAACGAAGAAAAGGGCTATGTCTTGGTAACGATCGAGCCAGGAGAGCGGGGACAGCGCCAAACACAATGGGAATTTTGCCCCCTGCCGGCCCGACCGTTTCGGACATTGCGGGTGGATTTGGCTGACTGTGACAATCCGTTGGCGGAACTGCTCGGGGCGATCGACCCGGCGGCCATTGAAGGGGCCGTCGTTCGGTTGGTCTATCGTGTGCGGGCAGAACAGCTTCACCAAATCGAGTTGGCGGCCGTGCGCGATCGACTAGCCGCCGCCCACACCTACAGCCTGCAAGCGGAGTTGATTAGCCAACTGGCACGCCCTCGCCTGCCCAACTTGGATGCCACCACCCTGGATCCGCTGTTGGCCCTGGAGGCCTACTTGGGAGAGCGATCGGACTTAAAAAACCTGGCCGACGACATGATCGAGGCCGCCCGAGATCTCTTGGGCTATGCCAGTCCGGCCATTGTGGTGAATCTGCCGGAGCCAGCCACGGCCCAGACTGCCAATCCAGATTTCCCAGATCCAGAATCCAGCCCAGGCCAAAACCCAGCAGTGACATCCACCGCCGAGCTGGCCACCGATGCTGACGATGGCGAGCCGACCTCACCCAGCACCAATGGCCCCGATCGAGCCGCTCAGTCTCCAGCCATTGACCGATCGGGTCAACTCAGACTGCTCTAGAGGCCAATCACGTACTTGCGCCATTCCTGGTGTACGCCGCTCTTCACATGCTTCGTCACTTCAAAGTAGAGACTGCTGTGGGGACGGCGGGGCGGCTGACGCAAAGGCATGTTGGCTTCCTTGGGGGTGCGATTGCCCTTGCGGATGTTGCAGCGCACGCAGGCCGTGACCATATTTTCCCAATGCTCACCGCCCCCGCGCGATCGGGGAACAACGTGATCCAGCGTCAAATCATCGCCCGTGTAGCCACAGTATTGACAGGAGTGGCTATCTCGGTGCAATATGTTTTTCCGCGTTAAGGGAATCTCTTTGTAGGGAACCTTGATGTAGTGGCGCAAACGGATCACGGTGGGCAACGGAATGTTGCGGTAAACCACTCGGCCATTATGCTCGACTTGCTCCGCCTTGCCTTTTAGCAATAAAACGACTGCCCGCCGCCAACTGGTAATATTGAGCGGCTCATAAGAAGCGTTGAGCACAAGTACTTTGCCCATCGGACAAAACCGCAATTAATTGCAAATTATTAAGAATTGCAAACAAAGCTTGCGAAGCGTCGGAGCCAATTGGGACTGATAGTAGCACAACTGACTCGGGGTGTGGTTTGCTGATCCCATGGATTACCCATCGTTCTGTGGCGGCGGATTCCGGACAAAAACCGCCGATCGCGTAACGGCGGCCCGCAAACCAAGATGGCCGATCACCACCACTGAGCGATTGCCTTGGGGACGGGGGTTGCTCTCGGGATTTCTGAGTTTGAGCTTAAGTTTGGGCTTAAGTTTGGTCTTGAGTTTGCTTTTGGGTGGTTGCGGGATGCTGCCCTGGGACGGGCCACCAACGGCCGTGGTGCAACGGGCGGTGGCGTTGCAGTTGCTGCAAACCCAAACCGATCTATTGCAAGAGTTGGGCGATTCCCCGCTGGCCGCCGGTCGCCACCTTGATCCACAGATGTTGGCCGATCGCCCGGTGATCACCCTAGATGACTTGGCGGCGGAACCAGGATTACGAGTCGATCGCCTGCGTATCCAAACCCAACAGGCCGTGACTATCAACGACAAACCCGGTTGGCAACTGAGCGGCACTTACGATTGGAGCCAAGCGGGGAGCCAAGATTCGAGCCATACTCGGGAAAACCAGGGCGATCGATCCCCCGCTTCCCGACAACCGCAACCCAAGGATCAAAAGCACCGATCGCAGCCCTTTTCGGTCTACTTGCAACGCCAGATCCGCGGCCAAACCTGGCGACTGGCGCGGCCTGACCTGACCCAATCCACACCCGATCGGGTGGCTTGGCTCACCTACCGTCTTTAAGGACCGTCTCTAGGGGCCATCTCTAGGGATGTTGGGCGAATCCAAGATCAGTTCAGGATCAATCCAAGATCAATCCAAAAGCAATTCAGCGTTACGACAACAGGCCATCGGGGATCGCGAAAGGGTTGCCCGTTGGCAAAGGCCCGGCCCGGCCCGAAAATAGACAAGCCGATCGCCATAGAACGCGCCTCCCGTGAACGAAATCCGCACCGTTTCAGAAACCAAACGCACCTTCTATTCGCTCCACCAACGGCCGATCAACGCGATCTACCGACGAGTGGTTGAGGAATTGATGGTGGAAATGCACCTGCTCTCCGTCAGCGTCGATTTCCGCTTCGAGTCCATCTATGCCCTCGGGGTGGTGACGGCGTTCGATCGCTTCATGGCAGGCTACCAGCCCGATCGGGACTTGGGTTCCATCTTCAACGCGCTCTGTCAGTCCGTGAGCGGCAACGTGGACGACTATCGCCACCGGGCCGATCGCCTGTTGGAAGCGGCAAAAGTTGCCAGTGCCGACGACCTGGCCGCCGCGCTCAACCGGGCCGAGGGCAGTGGCGGGGCCTTGCGCGAAGCCGCCGACGTGCTCGCCAATGGTCAACCCTTCAAATACAGCCGCCTGTTTGGGATTGGGCTATATACCCTGCTGGAGTCCACCACCTCTGACCTGGCTGGCAATGCCGAGCAGATCAAAGCGTGGATCGATCGCCTAGGGACAACCCTCAACCTCCCGATCGAGAAGCTGCAAAAGGATCTGGAACTCTATCGCGGCAACCTGGAGAAAATCGCCCAGGCTCGGATCACCTACGAAGACATGCTGGAGGCCGAACGCCGCAAGCGCGAACAACGGGCCCTGGAAAAAGCCGCCGCCGCCGAAGCCAAAGCGGCCAGCGAAGCCGCCAGTGAGTCGAATGCTGCCCCTTCGCCTGCCGACCCCAGCTAAGTTCCTCAGCATTGCCCAACTTCCCGCTCATCCAATGGAGGGGCCTAGACCACGCATGGTTTCTGGGCCCCTTCTGGGTTTTCAAAGACCAGCCTGATGGCATCGGTTGCGAGTGACGGTTGGCAATCCAGGCGATCGGTTCAGATCGGTAAGATAAGCGATAGGTATTTTCGGCCCCGACTCCCCAATGACCCCGGACGATCGCGCCGCCGAAGAATGCAACGGTCACATTCAAATCGCTGCCCAATTCAAAGGCAAAATCACCGACAAACGCAGACAAACGATTCGCGAAAACCTCGATCGCCTCGAATGGTTCGGCCTCGCCATCCAACAGGAAAATACCTGGCACTACGCCGCCCCCAGCCCGATCGCCTAGAACAATGGCCCCATGACTCCTAACCCAACCCTCGCTGAAAAACTCACCCTGCGATCGCTTCGGGAACAGTTCGGCCTAACCTACACCGAAGAAGCCGCCTTTTTTCCCGAGTGGCGAGGGGCGATCGACACCCTCCAGCCCGCTGATCGCGATCTTTGTCAGCGGTTGCGGCAACGCTATCGCTACTACCTCGAAAACGATTTGCTGATCGAAGAGGGCATCAAAGTGATGCTGGTTGCGCCCTTACTTGAAGCGGCCGGTTTGTTTGATGCACCGTTTCAAAGTCGGTTTGAAGAACCCGTTGCCTTGGAGCTTGTCAACGCCGATGAAGGGGCGATTGTCTATCGGGGCCGGATGGATACTTTAGTGGTGCAAGATCGCCTTTGGATTTTGGTGATTGAGTCCAAACGAATGAGCTTTAGCTTAGAAAATGGCCTTGCTCAAATCTTGGGTTATATGTTGGCCAATCCCACGCCCGATCGCCCGGTATTTGGATTACTAACCAATGGTGGCCATCATCGATTCTTGAAGCTACAGCACTGCCAAGACCAATGGATCTATGCTGAGTCCGATGAATTTTGGGTGACGCGATCGGGTGATCTCGATCGGGTATTAGCCATCCTCAAAACCTTGACCACTAACCTTGAGTCGGTTCGTCAGCCGTAATTTTGTGGTTTCGTGAACCCGGCAACTGCCCAAGTTGGCACATGCGCACCAAACCCCTAGCCGTGATGCCGATATTCTGAGGGCGATGTTGCTATGTCTTGTCCATGACCGTGAGTAGCCCCGACGCGATCGCCGCCCTCGAAGCCGCCAGAGCCAAAGTCATTGCCGAGTTTGGTGACTGGACGAACCACAACATGCGCCTAGCCGACGGGTGCTACACGATCGCCCCGACCCCGACCCCCTCGGAACCAAAGCTGCGCCGCATGACCCAAATTGTCATGGACTGGTGCGGCGGTTCTGTGGAAGGATTACGGATTCTGGATTTGGCTTGCTTAGAGGGGATGTATGGCCTGGAGTTGGCCATGCAGGGCGCACAGGTGGTGGGCATTGAAGGGCGCGAGGCTAACTTGGCCAAGGCGCGCTTTGTGAAAGAAAGCCTGGGCCTGAGCAACATCGACTTTTACTGCGACGACGTGCGCAACCTGTCTGTGGAGCGCTACGGCCAGTTTGATGTGGTGCTGTGCTTGGGGATTTATTACCACCTGGACGCGCCGGACGTGTTTCGGTTCATGGAGCAAATCGGCTCCGTTTGCACCAAGCTGGCGATCGTCGATACCCACGTCAGCCGCACCGCCGAAACCCAACATACCTATGCGGGGCTGGAACTGTCGGGTTGCCGCTATGTGGAGCATGCGCCGGAAGCTTCCACGGACGATCGCCTGAAAATTCTTTGGGCTTCTTTGGACAACGACTACAGCTTTTGGTTAACGCGCCCGTCGCTGTTTAACCTGATGCAGCACTGTGGCTTCACGTCGATTTACGAATGTCATTCGCCGCTGGTCGAGAAATTCGAGCAATTGCGGCGATCGGGGACGGGCGATCGGGCCACCTTTGTGGCCTTCAAGGGTCGCCCCGTGGCCCTCAAGGCTTTCGACCTCAGCAACGACAGCCGCCCCCTGCCCTGGCCGGAAATCCCCCGCTAAAGGCCCAAGAGAGGAGGAGTCTGGCCCGCTCAGTCGGCGGGCTAAGGGGCTAGGTATTCAGCGCCGGTAATGCTGTTGGGCCCAGAGGGCCGCTTGGGTGCGATCGGTCACCTGTAGTTCACTCAAAATGCGACTGATGTGGTTTTTGACAGTGCCGTGGGCTAAATACAAAATCTGGGCGATTTCCTGATTGGTTTTGCCCTCGCCCAGCAGCCTAAGCACCGCCAATTCGCGATCGCTAAAGCGTTGAGTTAGATCAGCCGGGGTGGTTGGTGGATGGGTGGTTAAATGCGCGAAAACTTTCGGGGCGATCGTCGGGCCTAGTTGACTATAGCCATGGTGGACGCTGCGAATTGCATCGGCCACTTGTTTGGAAGGGGCGTTTTTGAGGATATAGCCCAAAGCTCCTGCCTGGAGTGATTGCCAAATATAGTCCTCGCGATCGAACGTGGTCAGCACCAAAATGCGGATCCAAGGAAATCGCTGGTGAATTTCCTGCGTTGCCCGAATTCCATTACAAATGGGCATTTCAATATCCATCAAAATAATATCGGGTTGCTGTTGCTCAGCCAGGGCGATCGCCGTCTGGCCATTGTCCGCTTGACCCACAATTTCTAGATCCGTTTCTAGGGCCAGCAACGTGGCCAGTCCCTGCCGAAAGAGATCTTGATCATCAACCAATAGCAGCCGAATCATAGCGGCTCAATCCTCAGGGGTTAATCCCCACGATCGGGGAATCGTGATGCGTAGGGTGGTGCCTGTTCCCGGTGTGCTGGCGATCGCAAACTGCCCACCCAGAAGTTGCACTCGCTCTCGCATGCCGCGCAGTCCATAACCAGTGGTGGCCGCACCCAGATCAAAGCCTTGGCCATTGTCCATAATTTCCAAATTGAGCGTGGATGCTGTGTAGTGACTCAGCAAATCTACCCTCGAAGCCCGCGCATGTTTTTGTACGTTGGTTAAGGCTTCTTGAATGATGCAATAAACCTGATGGCTGGTTTGGATATCGATCGCCGGTAGGTTCAATCTTGAGGTAATCACCAGGGATTGGGTGTTGTGAATTTGATTGATTAACCGCTGCAAAGCCACATCGAGTTGAAAAGAGGGATCACGGGTGGTTTGAACCGCTTGGTGTACCGCCTCTAAGCATTGACTGGCTAGGGTTTGTGCATGGTTAAGGGCGGTGGCCGCTTGATCGCGATCGCGCCCTTGCATCACTTGCACTAATTCGAGTTGTAGGCGAAGGGTGGTCAGCGAATGGCCCAAGGAGTCGTGAATTTCGCGGGCAATGCGCGATCGCTCCAAATCCGCCGCTAGGGTTTCGATTGCTTGGGCCAGGGCTTCCGATCGTTGGCGGCTGCGACGCTCAGCCATGATCAAAAAGCCAATCACCATCACCAACGCACTGATGCTGATATATTCCACCGAACTCGACAAAATAATTGCCTGTGGCTTATAAATCTCCTCCCACTGTTGCGATCGGGTGGTTTCAATGAATAACTTTTCAATGATAGGAATCGTCCACCAGATACAGAGCAAATAACTAATTCCTGATCCTGCCACGAGATAGACAATGGTTTTTCGATGAAATAAAAAACAACTTTTGATTAAGATCAAATATAAAAGCAGATGCAAATCGACTAGTAACAGTTGCGCCACTAGAACCAGCGAAATTTCTAGTCCAATATAGACGTATCGCACCCAGTGAGGTTGCTTGATTGGAAAAAACCAACTCAGCAGCCAAAAGATAGTAACAAACACCAAAACCTTGCTGAATAAATCGGGCAAGGTCGGCAATTTATAAAAATACCAATCAATGCCATAGGCCAAGCCATACATTAAGAGTAAGACCCATTCCGCATAGCGCATCATGGGCCGTAACTTAAAAAAAGAGGAACCAAAGTAGCTGCGTAGAGCTTTCATCCTGAAATACAGTGAGTAATTCCCACTGGAGAATAATTCAAAGGGCTTGAAAGCCATTGAAAAATGGTGCGATCGCATCATTTACCGGCATTTCCCTAGGACGTTTTCAAGGCTGTAATCGGGTCGAGCTGGGCCGCTTGACGAGCTGGAACCACGCCAAAAACCAGACCAATGCTTCCAGAAATGACCGTGACCACCACCATGGCCTGTACAGGGACGGTGGGCTTGAAAGGAGTCAAGGTGCCGATCAGGGCCATGCCGCCAGCGCCCAGGGAAATGCCCACAACGCCACCGGCCACGGCCAAGATCGTGGCTTCAATTAAAAACTGCTGCAAGATCGCCTGGGGGGGAGCGCCGATCGCCTTGCGGAGACCAATTTCCTGGGTGCGCTCGGCGACGGAAACCAGCATGATGTTCATGATGCCAATGCCGCCCACCAGCAAGGAAATCCCCGCAATTAAGGTGAGCATTGTCCCCAACGCGCTGGTAATTTGCCCTAACAAATCCTGAATGGATTTATTCGCCACCACTGAGAAATCCTGTTTGCCATGCAAGCGTGTCAACAGATTCGTGACTTGAAAAGCAGCCGATCGAATCTGGGCTTGGTCGCGGGCGGTGATCTCAATTTCATCGATCAGCAGTCCTTGGGGAACTCGTCGCCCTACGACTTGATGGGCCATAGTTGTGATTGGAATGAAGGCATTGGCATCGGGATTTACACCGAGAAATGCGCCTTTTCTTTGGATGATGCCAATGATCTGAAAGCTCTGATAGTTAATTCGGATTTCTTGGCCGATCGGGTTGGTGCGATCGAACAGTTTCCGGGCCAGCTCCCCACCCAACACCGCCACCTTGCGATCCTGACGTTGGGCGGCCTCGTCCCAAAAAATCCCCTGGGCCATGCGAATATTCCGCACCTTGAGAAAGTCGGGCGTGACTCCCTGCACCGTTGCCGTCACGGTGCGACTGCGATGGCCGATCGCCAAGGAACTCGAAATCGTCGGTGACACCCATTGAACGGCCGGTGCTTGGGCGGCAATCAAGTCAGCTTCGGACAGCAGCAACTGGGGCACTTCACCGGTCAGTTCCTTGCTTTGTTGTTCACTCAAAAAAACGTACAGGGAGTTCGCACCCAAGGATTCCACCTTGGTCGCGGTGAAATCTTGGGCCCCCTGACCTAGCCCCACGGTGGCCACCACCGAAGCATTGCCAATCACGATGCCCAACATGGTCAGCAGGCTCCGCATTCGATGGCTGACCAAGGTGCCGATCGCCATGTTGAGCGTATCTAGAGGGTTGATCACAGGCCGCTTCCTTCGGGATTATCAACACCCGGAATCACTTGGTTGATCGGGGGACTCAGCAAAATTCGATCGCCCGCTTGCAGGCCCGATCGCACCTGGGCTTGGCTGCCACTTTCTGCACCAATTTCCACGGTTTGAAAGCGTGCTTCCTGGTTGGGCACAAGTCGCCATACGCCCTTGCGGCCGTCCTTTTGGGTGACCAGGGCAGCGAGCGGCACCACCAACACATTCCGAATTGGCTGGCCCAAAAACGCTAACTTGACGTTCATGCCGGCTTTTAAGGTGTCTAGTCCCGTTTGCAGGGAAACTTTGATGCGAAAGGTGGTGACGTTGTTTTCTGGCACAGCTCGGGGGGCAATGCGCTTGACCCGCCCCTGAAACGTGCGATCGGGATAGCTGTCGCTGCGAATTTCGACGGCTTGGCCCTGGCGAATTTGACCGATCGCGGTTTCGGGAATTTTGGCTTCGACTTCTAAACCACTGAAGAGTTCGGCAATGGCGGCGGAGGTGGCCCCATCACTGCTGGATGCGGTGGTGGTGGGTGCAACAAAATCCCCCACATCGGCAAATCGACGGGTGATGACTCCCCCAAAGGGCGATCGAATCAGCGTGTTTTGTAACTGGATCCGCACGACTTGCAGTTGCGATCGCGCTTCTGCGACTTGGGCCCGGGCCTGGGCAACTTCCTCGGCGCGAAACCCCTGGCGCTGTTTATGGAATTCCTGTTCGGCGGTGGCCAAGCTGGCTCTGGCTTGCTCGACGGTGGCGCGGGCGTTGCGGGCTTCCGTCAAGGTCTCATCCAAGGCATCTTGGCTCAGTACGCCTTCGCTGGCCAAAAGCTGGCGGCGCTGCAATTTTTGGGTGGCTAATTGCCACTTTCCTTCGGCCTCTTGCAACTGGGCTTGCTGCCGTTGCACCTCGGCTTGGGCTTTGGTGATGTCTTCAGGGCGATTCCCCGCGAGTTTCAGTTGCAATTCCGCCTGCGATCGCGCGAGCGCTCCTTGAAATTGGTTGACCTGCGCTTGCAGTTGTTCGCCGTCCATTTGGGCCACCACTTGCCCGGGCTGCACTCGATCGCCCTCGCGCACAAACAAGGCCGCCACCTTGCCGGCCTCCTTGGGGGCCAAGTTGACCTTACGCAGGGGCTGCACCACCCCATTGGCCTGCACTTGCACCACCAAATCTTGCCGCTGAACCAGGGTTGTGTCCTGGGCAAGATCCACCTTGGGGGCAGGCGCTGGGTGAGGGATCACCAGGGCGATCGTGCCCAACAGGCCCAGGGCCCCGAGGCCCCCGGCCCACAGCCGCCATTGCTGAAACTTGAACCGAATCGCAGGTTGCATCGACGTTGCCCAAACCGGGATCAAATGCCACCTCATCACTCTAAAAACATCGCCCCCATCGCGACGACTGCCGCCGGTCATCAGTGCCCATGACTAGAGTCACGATTTCCCAGCGGCCGCCATCAGGGGCGGATTGCCGGAAATTCCCCGCTAGCGCAACGGGCCGGCCGCTTGGTATAAGCACCTTGTCTATACCGATGCGAAGCACAACAAACACAATGGCAAAAACCCTCTGGATGTTCCCGGGCCAAGGCTCCCAAGCCGTTGGCATGACTGCTGACTTGCTCGACTCGCCGGCCGCCCAAGCGAAGTTGGCGATCGCGGATGAAATTTTGGGTTGGTCGGTGGCGGAGGTCTGCAACGGCGACGAGGCGCGACTCTCCCAAACCCAATACACCCAGCCTTGCCTGTACGCGATCGAGGCGATCTTGGTTGATGCGCTGAAAGCCGCCGGTCAATCGCCTGATTTGGTGGCGGGTCACAGCCTGGGGGAATACGTGGCCCTCTACGCGGCCGGGGCTTTCAGCTTTGAAGCGGGTCTGAAGTTGGTGAAGCGGCGGGCGGAGTTGATGCAAGCGGCTTCCGGCGGCAAGATGGCGGCCATGATTGGCTTCAACCGCCCGGCCCTAACCGAGGCGATCGCCGCTACCGAGGGCGTGGTGCTGGCCAACGACAACAGCGATGCCCAAGTGGTAATTTCCGGAACGCCCGAGGCGGTGGATGCGATCCTGGGCAGCGTCAAAGCCAAGCGGGCTGTGCCTTTGGCTGTGTCCGGTGCGTTCCACTCGCCCTACATGGCGGAAGCATCGGCGGAATTTAACGAAATTTTGGCGGCCACGGATTTTACGGACACGGCGATCGGGGTGCTCTCCAACACTGACCCCACCCCGGAAACCAGCGGCGCAGCTTTGAAAGAACGGCTCTCGAAGCAGATGACCGGTTCGGTGCGCTGGCGGGAAACGATGGTGATGTTGAACCAGGTGGCCTGCACGGAGGCGATCGAAGTGGGGCCAGGCAAGGTGCTGACCGGTTTGCTGAAGCGTGCCTGCCCCAACACCGTCCTGGTCAACATTGCCGCCCTCGCCGACATCGCTTAAATCTGCTTGCTGGTGACGTGATGGAGTGATCGCTAGCTATCCATAACAATCAATGGTAACTGGCGATCGATTCCATCAAAATGGGTATTAATTCAGTGAAAAAGTTCATCATCAACGCTTTATTTAAAAGAAGCCTGTAGGGTGGGCAGTGCCCACCTAATAATTGCTTCATAGCATCTGCAATACGACGTACTAACCGTTTTAGGTAAAAGCTGTAAAAGCTCTACAACTGATGAAAGTAATTTATTTAACCCATGTTATTCAGTTTCTTCTGAATCTCTTTGCCCAAGCTCAAGATGATGTTCTGCTTTTGAAGCTGCCCGATGGTCGCGAATTTGTGTTGACCTCCGTTGAGCGATTGCAAAATTCGGCCGAGGATTTGACCACGGAGGTTCAGCAAATTACTCAAAATCCAGAACTGATGGCCCTGTTGCAAGAGCGCAAGACGGATCGATCGCGCTTGAGTTTGGCGGATGCTTACGATCGCCTGGGTCTAGAACAGCCCGAGTCATAAGCTGAGATTCATGAATGATTTTCTAAGGCGGCGCGATCGGTATATGCGTGATAGTTTGGCGGTGCGTTTAGGTGGCATTGCAGCAAATTTGGCGCGGGTCAAATCCTTTGGCAAAAATCCTGATAACGGGCAGCTCATTTCCAGTTTGCTGCGGGAAAGTGGTTGGTTTATTGAATGGGCAGCCCCCGAGACCGATTTACCGGTGGCGATCGAGCTGGTGGCAATTCAGCGGCAGATTGTTCAGTGGTTAGCCGATTGGCCGGTGCTGTGGCCAAATGCCGATCGCCGTCAGGTGGTGTTGGAGCGATCGAGCCTGTGGAGTCAATGGATTTTGGAGCGATCGGGCCTGTTGGACTAGGGGAATGGTCACCAAGCTGAACGATGGTTTTGAGCGATCGGCGGCCGAGCGTTCTGTGAGACTTCGTAAAGGTTCGTTGCAATTCGGGTGAGCAAAACCTAAAAACTTGTCAACAAATCTAACCAAAACAAGGGGATCAACCTAGCGTAAAAACAGAACGCCATTCCTGCGAGGTGCGTTATGACCGTTACCAACGATCGCGAACTCGAAGCCCTAATTGCGCGGGTCAAAGCCGCACAGCGCACCTATGCCACCTTCAGCCAAGAGCAGGTGGATTTGATCTTCAAAAAAGCAGCCTTGGCGGCCAACGCAGCCCGCATCCCCCTGGCCAAGCTGGCGGTAACCGAAACGAGAATGGGGACGATCGAGGACAAAGTAATCAAAAATCACTTCGCCTCGGAATTCATCTACAACAAATACAAAGCCGAGAAAACCTGCGGGGTGATCGAAGAGGACAAGGCCTTTGGCATTCAGCGAATTGCCGAACCCGTGGGGATTTTGGCGGGAATTGTGCCCACCACGAACCCCACTTCGACGGCGATTTTTAAGGCCTTGATTGCCCTGAAAACCCGCAACGCGATTATTTTTTCGCCCCACCCCCGGGCCAAGGACTGCACGATCGAGGCGGCGCGGGTGATTTTGCAAGCGGCCGTGGAAGCCGGGGCCCCGCCGGACATCATTGGCTGGATTGATCAGCCCACCGTGCCCCTGTCGCAGCAGTTGATGCAGCACCCGGATGTGAACCTGATTTTGGCCACGGGCGGGCCGGGCATGGTGCGGGCCGCTTACTCGTCCGGCCACCCGTCCTTGGGTGTGGGCGCGGGGAATACGCCGGCCCTGATTGACGAAACGGCACACCTGAAAATGGCCGTGTCGTCGATTATCCTCAGCAAAACCTTTGACAACGGCATGATCTGCGCCAGCGAGCAATCGGTGGTGGTGGTGGATGCGGTCTATGAACAGGTGAAGCAGGAATTTCGCGATCGGGGGGCCTATTTCCTGGATCCCGAAGAGAAAGTCCGCATGGGCGCGCAAATCCTGATCGATGGGCGGTTGAACCCGAACATCGTCGGCCAATCGGTGGAACAGATTGCGGCGATGGCGGAGATTCAACTGCCGCCGGGCACGCGCCTGATCGTGGGCGAGGCAAGCGTGGTGGGGCCAGAGGAGCCGTTCTCCTACGAGAAGCTGTCGCCGGTGCTGGCCATGTATCGGGCGGCGGATTTTGCCCAAGCGGTGGAGCTGAGTGAGTCGCTGGTGATGTTTGCCGGACGGGGCCACACGGCGGTGCTCTACACGTCGCCGGACAACCGCGATCGAATCAAGCAGTTTGAGGATCAGGTGCAAACGGCGCGGGTGCTGATCAACACGCCCTCATCTCAAGGGGCGATCGGGGATATCTATAATTTCCGGCTGGATCCGTCCCTCACCCTCGGTTGCGGCACTTGGGGCGGCAACTCGATCAGCGAGAACGTGGAACCGCGCCACCTGCTGAACATCAAAACCGTGGCGGAACGGCGGGAAAATATGCTCTGGTTCCGAATTCCGCCGAAAATCTACTTCAAATATGGCTCGCTGCCGGTGGCGCTGCGAGAGCTGGCCGGGCGCGATCGGGCGTTCATCATCACCGACAAACCCCTTTACAACCTGGGGATCACGGCGGGTCTGGAAAGCGTCCTGGATGATATTGGTCTGAAGTACGACACCTTTTACGATGTGGAGCCGGATCCTTGTCTGGGAACGGTGAACCGGATTTTGGAACAGATGCGATCGTTTAACCCGGACACGATCATCGCGATCGGGGGCGGTTCCCCGATGGACGCGGCCAAGATTGCCTGGTTGCTGTACGAGCATCCCGAAATTGAATTCGAGGGTCTGTCGATGCGGTTCATGGACATCCGCAAGCGGGTGTATGAGCTGCCGCCTTTGGGCCAAAAGGCAATCCTAGTGGCAATTCCCACCACTTCGGGCACGGGGTCGGAGGTTACGCCCTTCGCGGTGGTGACGGATGAGCGCACGGGGATCAAGTACCCCCTGGCGGACTACGCCCTCACGCCGACCATGGCCATTTGCGATCCGCAATTGGTGCTGGATATGCCCAAGTCCCTGACGGCCTTTGGGGGCGTTGATGCCTTGACCCACGCCCTGGAGTCCTACGTGTCCGTGTTGGCTTCGGAGTTCACGAACGGCGAGGCCCTGGAGGCGATTCGGCTGATTTTCAAATATCTGCCCTCGGCCTACGAACACGGGGCGGCGGATCCGAAGGCGCGGGAAAAGATGCACTACGCGGCGACGATGGCGGGGATGGCCTTTGCCAATGGTTTCTTGGGCATTTGCCACTCGATCGCCCACCAAATTGGCGGCGCGTTCCACATTCCCCACGGTTTGGCGAATGCGCTGTTGATTTCCCACGTGATTCGCTACAACGCGACGGATGCGCCCTTTAAGCAGGCGGCGTTCCCGCAATACAAGTATCCGAATGCGAAGTGGCGCTACGCTCGGATTGCGGACTATTTGAACTTGGGGGGGACGACGGAGGACGAGAAGATCGATCGGCTGATTGGGGCGATCGAGGCGCTGAAGCAGCAGGTGGGAATTCCCCGATCGATCCGGGAAGCCACCTCGATCAGCGAGGCGGAGTTTTTGGCGAAGTTGGATGATGTGGCCGATCGCGCCTTTGACGATCAATGCACGGTGTCGAATCCCCGTTACCCGATGATCAGCGAGCTGAAAACGCTGTTGTTGCGGGCCTATCACGGAGATTCGCCGCTGTTGTCGGCTCCGGAAGCGCCGGAACCGGTGACGACTCCCTAGGGCCTGGTTAAGCCGTCGCTCGCGAGTGGTTCGATCGGGGCTTGATCGTCTGCGGCTAAAGGGGCTGCTTGCGGTTGGGCTGGATCGGCGATCGCGAGTCGCACCGGTAACTTCAGCGTAAACGTCGTTCCCCAATTGCCCGATTCGCAATCGATCGTGCCGCCGTGCTTTTCCACAATCACCTGCTGGGCGATCGCCAGACCCATGCCCGAGCCTTTGCCCACGGGTTTGGTTGTGTAAAACAACTCAAAAATCCGCGATTGTTCACTGACGGGAATGCCCAAGCCGCTGTCGGTGACCGCCAAGCTGACCGAATCCGGGTCAAGGGTGCGGGTGGTGAGCTTCAGGGTCAAGAGCCGATCGGGCTGTTGGCGGAAGGCCTCATCCAGCGCATCGATCGCGTTCGTCAAAATGTGCATGAACACCTGATTGAGCTGACCCGCATAGCACTCGATCGGGGGCAAAGATCCGTAGTCCAACTGCACCACAATGGCCGGGCGGTGAGCTTGGGCACAGAGGCGCGACCCCAAAATGGTGAGCACGCTGTCCAGGCTTTGGGGCAGGTCGATCGCCTTTACCTCCGCCTCATCCAAACGGGCAAACAACCGCAACGACAGAACGATCGCCCGGATGCGTTCCGCGCCCGATCGCATGGAAGCCATCAGTTGCGGCAAATCTTCCCGCACAAACTCCAAATCCAACTGTTCCACGAGCGATCGAATCTCTGGACTGTGGGGGCCATGGCCCGCCTCATACAGCGTCAGCAACTCCAGCAGATGGCTCACGCCCTCCGTGACATGGATTAGGTTGCCGTAGATAAAACTGGTGGGGTTATTGATTTCGTGGGCTACCCCGGCCACCACCTGCCCCAGGAGCGACATTTTTTCCGTTTGGATCAGTTGCGCTTGGGTGCGGCGCAAATCCATCAGGGTTCTGTAGAGGGTGCGGGCTTGGGAGCTGGCAAAATCCGCCGCGTCCGCCAACTCTTGATTGCGTTCGGCCACCCGCTCAATCAACGTATCAAGAGCCTGGGCCAAGGATCCCACTTCGTCTTGGCTGGTGATGCCCACCCGTTGGCTGAAGTCGCCGGTTTCCGCCACCCCTTGGGCCACCGTGGCCGCCCGCACCAGGGGATTGACGATCGCCCGCGTGACTCGCATTGCAATCACCCCTGCCACCGCCGCCGACAGCAACAGGCTCAGGATCACAACGCCTTTTTCCAGACCTTGGGCCTCTTCGAGCAAAACTTCCGCCTGTTCCGCTTGCCCATGGGCCATGATCACCAGCCGGGACAGGGCGCGATCGGCCCCGGCCAGCGCTTTCCACTCCAAGTCCTCCGCTGCTTCTTTGGCTGCCTTCTGGGCGGCCGATTGATTGGCCTCGTCCGCCTGCTGCATCAGCATTTGCTGATTTGCATATTCCTGAAGATCCGCCACGCTTTGATTGGCCAAGTGCAACAGGCGATCGGGGCGATCGGCCAGCCATTGGGGATTTTGCTTGAGATAGGCGGTGAGTTCGTTGGCTAAGTCGCGGGCTGTTTGGATGGCCGCGATCGCGTCCTGCTGGAATAGTTGCCGTTGTGCGACGGGAATTTCATCATCCCCCGCTTCATCAATGGCGAGGCGAGCCGCCTGCAAGTTGCTGCGTAAATCGCTGAGTAATTGAACTTGTGTGGTTGCGTCGTGCAGTTGGGCCACCCCGCGCCCTTGGAAATGATCCGCCAGGGCGATGCCGGCCAAGGAGCCAACGGCCCCCGTGGCGATCGCCAAGATATAGCCCAACGCAATCTTTTGGCTGAAGTGCCAATTGCTGATGCGTTGTTGCCAATGGCCGAGCCAGCGCGATCGCCCCTTGATCTGGATCTTCATCGTGGAGTGGGACATCGCTGCCGTCGAGTGAGGAGAGGGCAGGGGAAAATTCATTGATTGCGAATTTTAGGGCAGCTCCAACCGCAACAGCCCTACGCCGTGGGCTGATTATGCTTGGTTGTAACCTCAATGGATTGATGCAAACCCTGAAAGATGGATAAATTTAACGATTCATGAGGGATGAAACGTGAATTCACTATCTTTTTTGTGTCATTTTGGAAGGCGAAGGCCGCCGTCAAAGTCGATCCCAATCTATCAGGTGCTTCCTTGAAATGGCGTTAAGAAATGCAATCAAGAATCAACAATATAATCCATCAGTTGATTGCCTAATTGGGTGCGATCGGCAACATGATCAGTATCCAAATGTCCGTATTTGAAGGCCTTGAAAGTCGCAAAGTTTACCAAGCCCTGACCCTAAAAACCGCAATTCTGGTGACGCTGAATGGGTCATGGCTGCCGCAACTGAAATGTTTCGTCCCGATCGCTCAGTTCGCCAACCGATTTCCGGGGAGCATGGCGCTGGGTGGAGTCTGGGGCCTGAGCCAAAACCTGAGCCAAAATATATTCCCCAATGCTTCGGTTGGGGTTCGGTGGCCCCACCCCCCCGCGTCTCGGTCGGTAGGCAGTAGGATTAAAAGTGATTTTGTAATCGATGCAACACAACCTTGAAGCTTTCAGGCCGCCCAACCGTGCTAAACGCTCTCATTGCTGACTTTCGCATCATCTTCGATCGTGACCCCGCCGCCCGCAATTGGCTAGAGGTGCTTTTTTGCTATCCGGGGTTGCAAGCGTTGATTCTCCATCGGCTGGCCCATGGGCTGCAACAGCGCCAATTACCCTTTGTGCCTCGGCTGATTTCCCACATTGGACGACTGTTGACCGGGATTGAAATTCACCCGGGCGCAACGATCGGGCAAGGCGTGTTTATCGATCACGGCATGGGCGTTGTGATTGGTGAAACGGCGATTGTGGGCGACTATTGCTTGATTTACCAGGGCGTGACCCTGGGGGGCACGGGCAAGGAAAGCGGCAAGCGCCACCCCACCTTGGGTGACAACGTGGTGGTGGGAGCTGGGGCTAAGGTGCTCGGCAATCTGAATATTGGCGAAAATGTGCGCATTGGGGCTGGTTCCGTGGTTTTGCGGGATGTGCCTGCCGATTGCACGGTGGTGGGTGTGCCTGGTCGTGTGGTCTATCGATCGGGTGTGCGGGTAGATCCACTGGAGCATGGCAAGCTGCCGGACTCGGAAGCCCAGGCGATTCGGGCCCTGCTCGATCGCATCGAAACCCTGGAGCGGCGGATTGAGGAAATGGAAGCGGAACGGGCCCAAGTGCCGGTGGCCGTGGGTGCGCCGGAGCGCCCTTGCGAAGACTTGACCCTTTGCGATTGGGAACGGATTGCCAAGGTGGCCGCGGAGGTGACGGCGGCCCAACGCCAACTGGGCCAGCTCAATCTTGTGAGTGGTGATGACCCGGCGGGAAAGCGTTGCCGGTTGAGCGATCGAGCCTTGGAAGAGTTCTTTGATGGGGCTGGAATTTAGGGTTAATAATCGGTCTGATCACTTGGGCTGGTCACTGGGCTGATGTCGATCGCGTCGGGGCCGGATGCCGTCCGGCTGGCGGTCTTGCGCCTTGCTGATTTGCGCCTTGCCTAGGGGATCTGGTGGGGCGGCGGGGCCAGCAGGGGAAGTTCGATCGTGAAGCAACTGCCCACTCCCACTTCGCTAACCACATCCACACAGCCCTGGTGCAGTTCCACAATTTGCTTCACCAGCGCCAAACCCAATCCTGTGCCGTCATATTGGCGATTCAAGGCCCCGTCCACTTGGATGAAGGGCTGAAAGAGCTTGGGTAAATTTTCGGCGGCAATGCCAATTCCGGTATCGGCTACTGCAATGCGCACGAAGGTTGTGGGTTGGTTGGCGGGCGCGGTGGGGGCTGGGGGCTGCTGCACCAGGCCCTGGAGATGCATTTTGGACAGAGAGCGCGATCGCACAAATTCCGAGGCGGCGGTTAACGATTCGCTGGTCACGGCGATCGAAAGGGTAATTTTGCCCCCTTCCGGCGTGAACTTCACCGCATTGCTCAGCAAATTAATCAACACCTGGCGCAGTCGTCGTTCATCGACCCACAGATTGGGCAAGTTTTTCGGGCTGTTGAGGTTCAGTTCAATCCGTTTTTTTGTGGCCTGCTGTTGAATAAAAACCAGGCTCGATCGACACATGGGCACCAAGTCCGTGATTGACCAATCCAACTCCATTTGGCCGGACTCAATCTTGGCCATATCCAAAATGTCGTTAATGAGTTCCAGCAGGTGTGTGCCGCTTTGGTCGATCGTCCTGAGCGCATAGTCCTGTTGGGGGGTAATTGGCCCAAAAATTTCCTCTTGCAGACTTTCGGTCATCCCCAAAATGGCATTCAGCGGCGTGCGCAATTCGTGGCTCATATTGGCCATGAACTCATCTTTTAAGCGCGTTGCTCGCAACAGTTGTTGATTCGTTCGCTGCAACTGTAATTCCGCCGCTTGGCGATCGGTAATGTCTTGATAGATGCCCAAAACCCCAATCACCGTTCCTGACGAATCCCGGAGCGGAACCTTGTTGGTTTCAATCTGGATCAGGGAGCCATCCAGTTGTTTTTGGGACTCAATGAGATGTAGCTTGGCCATGCCAGACTCAATCACTTCCCGATCGTCCGCTCGGTATAGCTCGGCTTCGCTGACTCCCCAGGGCAAATCGTAATCCGTCTTGCCCACGATCGCCTCCGGTGAAGGCAGCCCCGCCGCCGCCGCAAAGTTTTGGTTGCACCCCAGGTAAACCGAATTGCGATCTTTCCAAAACACAAAGAGCGGAAATGTATTCAAAACCGTTTGCAAGAATTGCTGCGATTCCTGAAGTGCTTTGCGGGTTTGTTTGCCCTCAGTCACATTCCGAAACATGCTACGAATGGCGATCGGTTTCCCCTCTTGAAAATCGCAGTTGGCATTTCCTTCCAACAAAATTTCTTGGCCATCTTTGCTGAGAAAGCGAGTTTCAATGTCTAAAGAAGCTTCCCCAGCGCAAAGGCGATCTAAATATTGGCGGTAGTCCTCTAAGTCCGCAGGATGGATAACCTGAAAGATCGACAAATCATTTAAATCTTCATCGCCATAGCCCAAGGTTTCTTTCCAAACCCGGTTGACCAACAAGATTTGCCCTTGGGGATCAATTCGTTGAATTAAATCCGTTGCATTGTCAAACAAATCCCTCAGTTGCGCTTCTTGAGCTTGCAGTTCCAAGGTGCGCTGCAACACCCTCGCTTCCAAGTCTTGGTTCAGTTGCTCCAAGGCATCGTTGGCCTGTTTGCGCTGAAGTTCGGCCCCTGCCCGGGAGGCCAACACCCGCAAAAGGGCCATGGCTTGTTGGTGTTTTTCTTCAGAAAAGGGTTGTTGATCTAGGATGCAAAGACTGCCGATCGCCTGTCCTTGATCATCTTGTAAGGCAACGCCCAACAGCCCATTCACTGCTCCAGGAAAGAGGGAACGGGAAATGGAAAAACAGGACTGTCCGTCGGTTTCACAATAGAGTTCGCCATGTTCCAAAATGTAGGAACAGGGTGTGTTTTCTAAGTCCAAATTGGAATTGTCGCCCAGTTGACCATCAACCCAAACACCAAGGGTTTGTAATCGATCGTCCCGTAATTCCGTGGCTACCACATAATCCACATTCAGGGCTTCCGCAATATGCCGCACCAAGTTGGGGAAAAACTGTGCTCCGGTCACCGTGGCCGTGCCTTCAATCACTTGATGCAAAGCTTTTTCGGCCTGCTCTCGGGCCATTTCTGCCAAATGTTGATCGGTAACATCCTGCACCGTGCCTTGGGAATAAAGGGGCGTGCCATCCTCGCCATAGGTTGTTTCGCATTGCTCATGGACATATTTAATCCGCCCATCTGCCAACAGCAAGCGATGGGTGACGGAATAGGGTTCATGATTGACTAAGTGGCGCTTATAGGCTCGATCGACCATTTCCCGATCGTCAGGATGAATGGCGGCCATCAAGGCTTCATAGGATGCACCAAATTGCTGTGCATCCACTTCAAAAATCTCAAAAACTTGATCAGACCAATAGAGTGCGTTGCTATTTAAGTTGAATTGCCAATTGCCGAGCTTGGCAATCCGCTGGGACTCTTGCAGGCGATCGCTCAGTTGGCGCAGGTTCTGTTCCGCAGCCTTGCGATCGCTGATATCCGTGACGAATCCCTCTAAAAACAGAAATTTGCCTTCATCGGAATAAACACCGCTACCCCGCTCCCAAACCCACTTTTCTTGAGCAAACTTGGTGAGAATGCGATATTCGCACTCATAGGGTTCTTGCTTTTGAATGGCGGCTTGGACAATTTCCCAAACGCGATCGGCATCTTCGGGGTGAATTTCTTGACCGCAACTGGTGGTGCGATCGACTAAATATTCATGAGTTTCATAGCCCGTGATGGCCGTTACCCCATCGCTAACAAAAAGCGCGGAGTATTCAGGATTATTAGCCACCCGATAAACATAGCCGGGCAAATTGGCCACCAGGGTCGAAAGACTTTTTTCCTGTTCCGCCAGGGCCAGTTCCACCTGTTTGCGAGCGGTAATATCAACCCCTACGCCTAAGACTCCATATTCACCCTTGGCGGGCAGAAAAATCGGTGACTTGTGCCATTGCAGCCATTGAATGTCTGGATTTGTTCCAAATGGATCATCAACTTGGCCGTTGCCGGAATCTGCCCCAGAGGAACCACCAGCCCCCGATAAATTGATTTCCAAGGCAGTTCCTAGGGTGTTGGTTCCTAAGTTAGATTCGGGGGAAGCATCGAGGAGGGCATCATCCTGCTCCACTGAGGCGATCGAGTCTGACTGAACATCTGACTGAGCAATTTTGCGGCGAATCACCATTTCCTCAGGCAAGAAGAGTTCCTGGCGATTTTCAATGACGAAGCGATTTTCGCTCAAAAACCGAGCATTGGCTTCCGAGGGCCCTAGTAGTTCTTCGTCAGTTTTATTCAGCAGTTCATCAACGGTGGTTCCGTAATAGTCCGCCATGGCTTGATTGGCGAGCACATACCGACCCTCCCAATCTTTGACGAAAATTAAATTGGGGTTGTTGTCAATAACAGATCGTAAAAAGACCTGTTGACGATTAATAAAATCGCGACTGAGGCGCAGCGAAATTTTTGATTTAATACGTTCTTGGTTTTCGCGATGTAACTCCCCGATCGCCTCCTGAAGCTGATTGGTTCGAGATTGAATAATGCTATTTAAGCTGCTTTGAACATTGTGAATTGAAGACTGTACTTCCTTCAGGAAATGCACATTTTTCAGCACGCCCACTCGAATGGCTTGGCAACCATCATCAATAAAGGTTTCCGAGAGCAACATGCTGAGGGCTGGCCGATCGGGCTGCTGGATGGCTAATTCCACATCCCGGCGGTGATAGGGTTGCTGAAGATCGGAGGCGATCGGGGCCTGTTGTTGCACCCAACGGGTCAAAGCGGGCTGGCCCAGGGTAGTGATGGGTTGCCCTTGCAGGTTTTGCTGCTCGATCGCGCAAATTGCTTTTAGCGCGTCATTGGTAAACAGTAATTGCCCACCAGCATCGGCCACATACACACCATCGGGTAAACTTTGAACCGTATGATTCAACCACTGTAATTGGCGTTGTTGCTGATAGGTTTGCCAGCTTTTTTGTAAGGTAATTGGCAATAGCTTGAGATAGGCTCCAGCGGCATCTTTCACCACATAATCGGCCGCGCCCTGTTGCACCAGTGCCAATGCCACATCTGCGGCATCCGCTGGAACCATCACCAGCCAGAGAACCGCCTGGGCTTCCATGAGCTGCAAGAGTTCCCGAAAGCTGGGTGCGGCTTGGTCGAGGAGGTCGGGTTGATCCTGCGTGATCGGGGTTACGGGGCGATCGCTGGGCTGGGGGCTGCGATCGGCCAAGTCTTCAGGCTTGTTGGCGGGACAGCTTTCAGCCCCTGCCGACGGTTCCAAGACCGCCTCGATCGGGGGAATCGCACAGCCATTGAGCAACACCATCTCGACCGGTTGCCGACGCAAATGGGCGATCGCCGCCTGCATGGAAGCCACCACATGCCCTTCACCCAGCCAGGGCCAGTGCTGAAAACAGCGAGCAAATTTTAACTGATCCGTTTCATCAGGTTCCAAGACCAATAATTGGCCCAAAAAGGGTGATGCATTAGCCGCAGCAACGTTGGTCATTGGATGTAAAGAACGCGGGGATCCATTCCCTTAAACACTGAATCACCATCGGCCGAGCGTTGACCCAGAACCCGGAACGCCAATTTGCAAGATACCTAAAAGGGTTTGAACATCAGGTTTGGATAATGACTGAGAACCATGGCTTGACCATCACAAAATGATCAAAATTTGCTCCATGAGCGTTTGGCTGATCCCTCAGCATTGACTGATCTGGCTAGCGGGGCGGTCTGTTGATCGAGGATGCTGAATTTTTCAGTCAACAGAATTTTCTCACGTCTTGAACAAGTCGGATCTATGTTTTAGATCTGATTTGAGCTTGGTTAAAATCCGTTTAGGTTCAACCCAAACTCCTGTTCAAATCTTGATCTCAGCCCTAGCCTTAATGCTTGAAGCCTTTTAGAAACCTTTCTTTGTGAACCGCAACTGTTCCGAGAATCCTGCTCTGTTTTTAAAAATTAACCGTGATGATTGAGCAATCGTTGAAAATTCTTGAGCTGGTGGGGTTGATAATTCTATTTAAGCATTCCCTGCGATTCTCCTAAAGTATTTCAAGGGGCAAAAGCGATCAAATTCAATCAAGAAGGATTTGGGTATAAACTGTCACCAGAGTATGAATTAAATCATTGACTACTGATCATTATTAATACCTAATTCCATCATTGATTGCTGACAATGTTGCTGACCGTTGAAGCCGGCCGCCGAAGTTGACCCTATCGCCCTTATAGGGAAAAAGAGGTGAAAGCTGGCTGTTGTGGGGAGCTTTGCAAAACAGCTTCGTAATGTTGGGCGGCTTGGTCCCAGCTAAAGTCGCGCTCCACGTAGGCTCGGGCCGCTTGGGAGAGTTGGGCCCGCAACTCCGTAGATTCCCACAACCGACCGATGGCGGCAATGTATTCAGCGGGTTGGTTGGCCCGTAAGGCTAAGGGCGGTCGGTCGATCGTCAAGCCCTCGAGTCCCCGATCGCTCCCCACCACGGGTACGCCGGCCGCCATGGCCTCGAGGGTTTTGTTTTTGATGCCCAGCCCGGTGCGCAGGGGCACGACGCAAACGGAGGCCCGATGTAGCTCGGCGGCCATGGAATCCACAGGGCCGGTGACCACTACGCCAGGTCGATCGCCCAGGGCCAACACCTCAGCGCTGGGCCGGGCCCCCACAATCCGAAAGGTGGCGGCGGGATAGGTCGATCGCAGCGGTGGCAGAACGGCATTCACAAAAAACTTCACCGCATCGATGTTGTGGGTGGCATCCATTGCGCCCACAAACACCAATTCATAACCCCCGGGATCTCGATCGCGCAGCGGAAACAGGGCCAAGTCCACCCCGTTGGGAATGACGAAACCGGGCACTTGGGGCGCAAATTGGGCCATGTAGTCCCGATCGTCGGGGGTGGTGGTGACGATCGCGCTGAATTTGTTGGCGTAGCGGCGCTCATAGCGGGCGAGCAAGGGCAAATACAGCCAATCGCGTGTGGGGTGGGGAGATGCACCCAAATCCAGATGCCCCTTGGCCCAACCGTAAACGGAGCTATGAACATCCACAATCGATCGCAGTTTGGGGTAGCGCCGCTGCCAATCGGGCCGCACATAGATTTCATTCACACTGTGCTCGCAGGTGACCACATCAAAGCGATCGGCCGCAATTTGTTGATCAATCCAAGCCTGCATCGGCCGCGAAAAGCGATGCAACACATTGGGCGGCGTGCCCCTCAGCCAAGATTGCCCAAACCGCTTCACCTTGCGGGCCAACTGGCGCGGACTGCGGCTGGCGGCCGGATCCGGTGGCAGCGGAAACACCATCACCTCCTGAACAGTTGCCCGAAGCGCGGCCAGATGGTCATCGGTGACACTAGGATGGCGCTGGGTGGCAATGGTGACCGCATGGCGCTGGGCCAAGCGGGCCAGCAGGTTGTAAGTTCGAATTTCCGTGCCGCCTTTGCTGGGCGGATAAGGAAAGGTAGAAGAAATGGCTAAAATTCTCATGGCGATCGCCCCGTAATTCCCGTCGCTGCCCCCCATGACCGACGCTTGCTCAAAACCCACCATTCTCGTGACCGGCGGCGCTGGCTACATCGGCTCCCATACCGTTCTAGCGCTTCAACAGGCCGGCTATCCGGTGGTTGTGCTGGATAATTTGGGCTACGGCCACCGCGAGATTGTGGAATCGGTGCTGAAGGCTGAGTTGATTGTGGGTGATATTGGCGATCGGGCCTTGCTCGATCGACTCTTTGCCCAGCGCCAGATTGGAGCCGTGCTGCACTTCGCTGCCTACATTGCCGTGGGCGAGTCCGTTGCCAATCCCGCCAAATACTATCGCAACAACGTGGTGGGAACCCTGACCCTGTTGGAAGCCATGGTGGCGGCCCAAGTGCCCCATTTCGTGTTTTCCTCCACGGCGGCCACCTATGGCGTACCCCAAACCCCCAAAATTGCCGAAGATCATCCCCAACAGCCGATTAATCCCTATGGGGAGTCTAAATTAACCGTCGAGCGGATGCTGCGGGATTTTGACCTGGCCTATGGATTGCGATCGGTCATCTTCCGTTACTTCAACGCCGCCGGAGCCGACCCCTCCGGCAACCTGGGCGAAGATCACCAGCCGGAAACCCATCTGATTCCACTGATTTTGCTGGCGGCCCTGGGCCAGCGGGACAACATTGCCATTTTCGGCACGGACTACCCCACCCCCGACGGCACTTGCATTCGGGATTATGTCCATGTGAACGACTTGGCCCACGCCCATGTGTTGGGGTTGGAATATTTGCTGAACGGCGGCGAATCCACGGCATTTAATTTGGGCAATGGCAACGGATTTTCCGTGAAGGAAACGATCGCTGCTGCTCGCCAGGTGACCCAACGCCCGATCGTTGTGGTGGAGCGCGATCGCCGGGCCGGTGATCCGCCCGTGTTGGTCAGCAGCAGCGATCGGGCCCAGGCGGTTTTGGGCTGGCAACCGGAGTACCCAGATTTAGAGGCGATCGTGTCCCATGCTTGGCACTGGCATCAACGCCGCCACGGCACTGAATAACGCCAGCCAGCTTCTATCCAGCAGTTTTTAGTCAGTTACCCAATGAAAGCCGCCCAATTTTTCTCCGTTGAAATCAGATGAAATCAGAGGATAAAAATAGGTCAATGCGGATGAGGCTTGATTTTTTGAAAGAGGCTTATTGGGGTAGAAAATTTTCGTTTAATACCTCAAAAAGTTGGTAGGGACAAGCTTCTGGAAACTGTTCGATCGGTAATTCTGTTTCATCACTGGCTTGCCGACGTGCTCTGGGATAGGCCCAATCTAGGGCCTCAGGTAGGAAATTTTTGAGGCTAGGGGAATCGTCTAATAGGGACTGAATTCGGGTTCGGTGTTCCGTGATGCTTCCTGCCCAGCTTCCCGATCGCATCTCAGGCTGAAATTGCCACTTTAAAAGATGCACAAGAATCACCACCAAATTATGTTTAATGGCACGTTTATCGCTGCGGGCCATTGACTCTAATTCATCTAATAAATTATCCCAATCCACATTGCCGTAGTCACGGCGGCGCAGTTGTTCGATTGTTGCGTCTAACCAAAGGGCATAGTCGCACTCATACAACGTTGCCAAATTGTCCCGGGCCACTGTCATCGCTGTACCTCACGGAAACAAGCAAACTGAGAGGGCAAAAACGTTCACCCTCTCAATTTAGCAGTTCGCCTAAGAAAATGTCTTGACTTCCTTGGAGATCTAATCAAGTCTTGATGGATGATTGATAGTTTTAACTGTCAACTAGACTATCAATCACATGAGCTTGATTGACGTTTGAAGAAAGGAGAACAAGAATCTACGAACTGGTAGCTTGACACAACAGCAGTCCAAACCATTGCTGCGGATCGCTCCAGGTTTTGACGGTGGTGAGGCCGCGCTCTGCGAGTTGTTGAGGCAAGCGATCGAGCCGGAATTTGCGAGAAAGTTCCGTCAAAATCGACTCCCCGGCTTGGAAGTTGGCGACAAAATTCAGGCGATCGAACTGCACTTGGCAATCGCGGTGACAATGGAGATACATCTCGATTTGCGAGTCTGCGGTGTTATAAACCGCTTCGTGACTGAAAGCGTCGAGATCAAAATTGCCCCCAAAACGCCGGTTCAAATGAGCCAGCATGTTCAAGTTGAAGGCGGCCGTCACTCCCTGAGAATCGTTATAGGCTGCCTTGAGGATTTCCAGGTCTTTTTCAAGGTCAACTCCTAATAGGAAATAGTCACCGGGCTTGAGCGATTGGGCCACGCGATCGACAAAGCTGTTGAAGTCTGCGGGGGAGAAATTTCCCATCGAACTGCCCAGGAAAAACAGCAGGCGCGATCGCTCATTGCTGTGGGCTAAATAGTCCAAGGCTTGGTCATAGGTTCCCAATAGTCCTTGGATCCAAAATTCAGGATATTGCGATTGCAGTTGCACCACGCTGCTGTGCAAAATGCCGCCACTAATATCCACCGGGAGATAGTGGCAAGTGTCGGGGCGATCGGCCCAGAGCGATCGATAGGCATCCAACAGTAAGCGAGTTTTGGTGGAACTGCCGCTGCCCAATTCAATCAGTTCGTGGCTGTCGGTGATTGCAGCAATTTCGGTGGCATAGGTTTGCAAAATCCAAGCTTCTGTACGGGTTGGATAATATTCCGGAAGCTGGCAAATGTCCTCAAAGAGTTGCGATCCCCGATCGTCATAAAAATACTTGGGAGACAACTGCTTAGGGGTTTTGCTCAAGCCTTGGATCACCTCTGCCCCTTCTGGGGTGGCGGGCGCGTGGCTGTGATCCAAAACAATGATCGCCCCTGATCGAATATCCGCATCAACTGCTTCAGCGGTGTTTACAGGGCGCGATTGAACAGACGAAGACCGGCTTTCTAGTGGCATAAATCACTTGTTCCTTGGGCAATCCGAAAGCCCACATGTTGATAAAAATGAGGTCGAAACCAATTGCGATAGAATGGCAGGGCCATGGAGCCATTAGTGGCCCAAGAACCACCCAGCATCATCCGGTGATCTTCATCAAAAAAAGGCGCTGACTGATCCTCATAAAGGGGATGAGGTTCAAAGCCGGGTAATGGATTAAAAGCATCAGCAATCCATTCCCAAACATTGCCGCGCAAATCCGCAAGTCCTTGGGCGATCGCCCCGTTTGAATTGACCGCTCGGGGTGAGATCCATTGCCAGTGCAAATTGGGAGGCAATTCAGCCATAGGGCCTGAGTTTTGCCCGAAAGCCTGCCCAAAGTCTTGATCTAGATCTTGGATGAAAGGGCGATTGAAGTGGGGATCTGTTTGCTGATTCCAAGGCTGGAAATCATGACCTTGCGCAGGGTTTTGTGCCTCTGTTGTTGACCATTGCAATGCACGATTCCATTCCGCCTCGCTGAGCAATCGCACGCCTTCACCCTTCCAGCGACAGAAGGCGATCGCCTCGTGATAATTCACTTCTGCGGGCCAGGCGAGGGGTAAATCACATTCAAAAAAGGTCGATCGATACCGGTAGTGATCGCCTTGCGGAATCCAAAATTTGGGGTGGGAAACCTGATGCATTTCGCGCCATTGCCAACCCTCGGCCGACCAGTAGGCTGTGTTTTGGTAGCCACCGGCTGCCACGAATGCTTGATACTCTTGGTTGGTGATGAGGAATTGGCTCGCCCAAAAGCTGGGTACTTCCACTGGGCGGCGACCATATTCACTATCCCAACCATAGGTTTGATCGGTTGGGGATTTCCCGAGGGTGACTGTGCCGCCGGGAATCAGGCGCATGGAATTTTGCGGTGCGGGCAAATCCGTTGGGGCGATCGACCAATCGGCCGGACATCGCAGGTGATTGCGTGGCAATTGGCGCAACAACATCGAAGAGGTTTCAATGTGAATCCGCTGATGTTCGATCGCCATCAACAGGGCCCAAAGGGGATGTTGGGGGTGAATGGGCAATTCAAAATCAACAGTTTGAATCACTTGCTCGATCGTGGCCTTGACCCGATCGCGATAGTCCCAAACAGCCGCCACTTCTGGCCATTGAATCTCGGCAATGACGGCATCCAATTCCGCAGCAGTGTTAGGATCAACCCCGATTTCAAACAACTGCTCATAGTCTGGGTTCAGCCGTTGTGACCACAGGCCAACCCGCACCAACTTATTGACATAAAAAACCGCTGAATGTCCTAAGTAGAAAATCAGCGGGTTGCGTAGGGGATCTGGTCGTAAATAAAAGGTTGCTGGCTCTGCCAAACTGCTTAGCAGCTTATCTTCTAAAGCCCAGGCATCCTGAAAATAATGCAGCAGTTCCTGCGAGCAACAACGGTCTAACCGTGGCACAGTTGGGGCTGAATTCATCCGAATGTCAGCCGGATTGGTTGCAACAGTCATATGGCTAGATCACCATGACGATTTCAAATGATCTGATCTCCAATGGTTTTAGCATTGGGCAATGGCCCGAGCCATCCCTTGAAAATCAAGACTGAATTTTCCCCATTGCGGTCAAAACCGATCCTTCTGGATCGGTTGAGGTCGCTTGCTTTGCAGCGGGTCTTGCCCAATTAGGATTTCAATGAGGCAAGGGCAAAGATTTGGGGAATTGTGTTCCCATCCTCAGTCTGATTTTGGATCCTGAAGGGGAACTTCAGCAATTCTTCAGCGTTATGGGATCTATTTCTTCACAAAGTGTGATTGAACATTTCTTCACAGAGTGTGATTGAAATTCCCTTGAAGAATCGCTGTCAACAATTCGTTTTACAGGTCATGTCTACGCATCCCTTCCCAAGGTCGATCGGGGCGGCCAGCAGCATCACAGAAAACGATCAGTCGGATCACTCAACTGTAAAAGCCAAACCTAAAACAGTCCACGGTAGCGTATAAAAACTAACAGCGCCGCCCAAGATCCCAAGGCCACTTTCACCGCCACCAAGAAGTTTAAAACCGGTAATAAACCGCCGCTGGCGAGGGTCCCTAACTCACCGTGGGGTAATTCATATCCAACTAAGGTGACGACAGCCAAAGCGATGAAAACGAGCACGGAAATTTTTTCCCAGGTGGCGGCTCGCCAGCGTTGATAAAGATTTTGCATCCAGTCTGGCGAAGCAGTAATGGTCACTAGGCCGATCGCAGTGCCCCCCGCCACGCCCGCTGCAAAACCACCGCCGGGGCTGAGGTGACCGCGAATTCCTAGCTCGATCGCGACCAGGGCGGCGATCGTGGCTCCTAACCGCGCCAGCACGATCGAGGGTTGATCCACCAAGCGTTGAATTGAGCAGGATGGATTTTCATTGGCCAATAGAAATTGCGATCCCATGATTGCAATTGTAAAAACCACCACCTCAAAAATGGTGTCGTATAACCGATTGCGAAAAATGATCCCCGAAACAGCATTCGGAACCCCGCTATCGGTCACCACTGCCTGCACAATTTCAGCCCCAATCACATCTGGCGCATAGTTGGGAAACAGCACCATTTTGCAATAGAGCGCTAAGCCTGCCAGTACATAAATCCACTTAATCATGAGGGTTTGCGCTCCTGGGTAAGGGTGACGTTGGCTGACGAATCAGTTGATAAATTGGCTAATAAATTGGCTGACTGATGTGCTGACTGATAAGTAATGGTGGCCAAGTCTGACAGAGGCTTTTCCCGCATAATTTCGTAGAGCCGTTGAACGCGGGTGATGAGTTGTGGCTTTCTGGAATGGGGCTGAGGCGCTGTTGAGTCTTCAGGGGCACTTAAAAGGCTGAATGTGGGCGCATAGATGGCATGAACTTCCCGATCGCCCAAGGCTCGCTGGAGTGCCGTCAGGCTGGGATAGGGAACCAATTCAATGCGGAGGTAAAAGGGCTTGAATGTATTCGCTAAACATTCCACCACCGTGGGATCTAATTCCCCATTGGCAGACTCTTGGGTTAAGTCAGGTGCGTGGGTTTCTGGGTCTAAATGCAGTAGATGAGGCGGGGTAACGACGGTTGGATCTTCTAGATATCCTAACTGCAAAACCAAGGATGATCGCACAGCAATTGCATATAGGGTAATTGCCAGTAATGTGCCCATCAGTGCTTCCGTTAAAGACACATCAGCAGCACCCAAAACCGCATAAACAGCCGCCGCCAAAGCGCCCAAAATGCCACGAATCACCAGTGCATGGTAAGGATTCGATTGAAAAATTACCATCGCTGCCGAGAGCGGCAACAGCGCAGTGATCACATAAATTGGCAGGTCATTAACCCAGTTCAACTCATTCATGGTTGGTCTCCGCTGGTGGAGCAGTAGGCCAAAACATAGCCCAACATAGTGTTCCAAACGGCCAAACAAATCATGGCCAAAATGAGCAATGGCCACTCATTGGGAATCTTTAATAACAATCCAAACACGATCGCCAAAGATCCCAAGGTGTCCGACACCGATAAGCCGTGTAACTTAAAAAGCACCGATCGGCGGGTGAGTAATTGGGTTGTGCCCCAAAACCAAAACACCATCCCGCCCACTAAACAAAGATTGCTGATGCCATCAACCAGAGGCAGTTCTGTCCAGGTCATGTTTAGGCTTCTCCCATTCGTTTCAAAACGTTAGCCAGCAGCATTAATCCAGCATTGCCCACGCTCAACACAATCACGGCTACGACCCCGATCGACCAATCATCTCGCTGCACTGAAACCAGCAAAATGGCGATTGAAACCTTGCTGGAAACACTCGACAGGGCCAACATCTTTTGCCAAACGTCTTCTTCTGTGCAGGCTTTATAAATTGGAATTAACAAAGCCAAAATGGCAGCAATCAAAATGGCATTGGTCATGGTGAATTGAGCAACCTGAGTCAGGAAGTTGAGCAGTCACGGCGAAGCAATCAAACCCTAGGGATCAATTTTGTGAACGGCATAGCCGGTTTCTTTGTCGTATCGGCAAACGATGGTTTTGGGGGTGAAGGTAATGAGAAAGATGTCCAAAAAAATTAGTTGGGTCGATCGCCGCTGAGGAACCTGTTCCCAAACAATGCTTTCCCGACGATGGGGACGGAGCATGATTTCAATGGATTCGATATAGGCCATGGGAATGGCGGTCACGATCTTCCAGAAAACGGTGAGCCAATCTTTGAGGCGATCGGGCGCAAAGGATTGACGCGGCAAAAGCACAGCAACCACAATCCCGATCGCGAGGTTGACCCCACTGCCATCGGCTGTTAGCAACAACCAAATCAGAAGGCGAAATAAAATAATTGCGAGCCGGCCGATCTTTACCATGACAATGCCATCCAAAACAGCACAACAGACGTTAAACTCATGGCCCCCACCAGGTGATCAAATTCTTCGGCCACCTGAGGTAATTTCACAGTGCTTTGACGAATCACAACCCAATAGATCAGCCAGCCTGCGGCAATGGTTAAACCGGCCTTACTGGCACTATCCACCGTGTAAGCCGCTCCATAAAAACCATTGGCCAGCACCAGGCTTCCGAGTAGCAAACTCACAGCAATCCAAAGCCCAAATTTGGGAGTGGTGGCGGCTGCTTTGGGTTCCAAATGGGCAGCACTCGTGCCAGAAAAATCTAGGTTTTGGGTAGCCAAACTTGATGGAGCTAATGCTGCGCTAGCCATGACGGCCACTTCGGGCTGCGGCAGAGCATGGGTTGTGATTTGACCTGCCCCTTGGTCACCGCTGATCGCCTTGCCAAAGGATGGGAATCCATCGGGTTTGAGGAAGATGAATTTCGCAAAGGAAATGGCTGTCCCGATCGCGGCTGCATTCATCAGCATGGTTTGCCAAGGTTGCAGTTCTTTCAGGGTTAAGGCCTTGGCTGCAAAACCAGCCAAAAGGGGCAACCCAGAAATCGATAAACTAGCCAGCAGCAACCCAACCCAAAGGGTGCGATCGATCGTTTGACTTTTTAAAACCTTGAAGTTGCGGCTGGGTAAAGAACCCGCCAATAAAAACAAACAGGACTTCACCAAACCATGGGTGAGGGCATAAAACCCACCGACCAAGGGCGCGGCCAAAACAAACCCCAACTGCGAAATGGTGCTCAAAGCCAACATTCGTTTGGTGTCTTTTTCAAACATGGCGTAGCTAACCCCTAAAAGGGCTGTTGCGACCCCAAAAATTCGGACAATTAAATCCAAATCATCAGACACCAAGGCACAACGTAACAAAGGCAAAATGCTGGCTTTAATGGCAATTCCCGAAAGCAGGGCTGAAACGGAAGTTTCTGATTCTGAGTGGGTGAGCGGTAGCCACAAACCGGAGATAAAAACCCCACCTTTGACCAGCAGTCCTAAAAAGATAAGGGCGATCGCCTCTGGTGGAGCCTTGGCAAGACCTGCTAGGGCAAAAGAATGTTGATGTTGATAAACAGAAACTGCCCCCACTAGGTAAAACAGCATGGCAGCATTGCTAATGAAGAGATAGCGCAGGGCGACCCAAATGGAACGATCGCTGCGGGGATAGGCAATGAGCAAAAAAGCCGCAATGCCGCTAACCTCTAGGGCAATATAAATACTGACTAAATCAGCACAAATAAATGCCGCATTAAGGCTGCCATGGAGCATTAACAATTGGCTGTAGAAAAAAGCTTTTTTGGGGCTTTGCCAGGAATAGCACAAGACTGCGAGGGTGACGATCGCATTGGTCAAAATGAAAAAAGCCGCCAAGGAATCGGCAACCAAAGTCACCCCAAACCGATCCAAGAGGGTTAGCGGTAAGGGAGCATTGGCGGTTAACAGTAGCCCGGCATAAACCGCTGAGGTGACGGCGACCAGCAGGGACAAGACTCGATCGAGCTTGGGCAGCAGGGCAATTACAAACCCCACCATCAGGGAAAAAACAACCCAGCCAACGGTTAAAGGTTCCAAGATAGAAGATGCAAGCATGGTGGCTTCTGGGGGTGGTGAATGAGCCATCAAGGGGCTATTAGCGACTCAATCTAGGGGAGGATTAGCTCAGTGCGCGATCGCGCCACCTGAACCATCGTTGAGCCATTGAAGATGCTGAGAATTGACGGAGTTTGGGCGAGCAACGCCGCTCAACTCAGCAAGCATTTGTGGGGTGATGGATGGCCAACGGGATAGTTGACCAAGGGGTGAATTCAGACTTAACCCAAAGTTAATTGGAACTTAAACCTGAACCCGTAGGCGACCCAATTAAGAACCACGAAACCAGGATCAATTCAGATGAGTTACTTGAAACTAATTTCAACGCAATTAACTGAAAATTAGTTGCTAGTTGATCTGGATAAATCCCTGATTGAGGATCGATTTAAAAACCAGTAAGCGGCCTATTGCTGATTGTTTTTTTCAATTTCAGCTGTTTCCAAGGTTGGGTTATCCCGCGCTAGCTTCATCACGCCCACCAGCATCAGTGCTTGGATGGAAAAGCCAATTACGATCGCCGTCAAAATCACCGCTTGGGGCACTGGATCTGCATAGGTCACATCACGGGGAGGTGATTGCAAAATGGGTGTAAATAGACCCGATCGCGCCGCTATAAGCACATAGTAGGCAATGACACCTGTGCTCATGACATCCATTGAGACAATTTTCATGACTAGATTTTTCTTTAAAACCATCCCGAAAAATCCTAATAAAATAGTGGCAAAAATAAATCCTTCTAACATGGCTCATTACTCTATGGTGAAGGTCATTTGAATCAGCAATTCTGAAAGCAAACCAATGCAATGAAAGATGACTTAGGACAGATTGAACAGATTGATTAGAGCAAGTTGCATAGATTGCTAAGACAGAACAATCCGATCATATTCTGACGGAATGCCTGGGCAAAGAAGTTGGAAATGTCCAGGGCGATGAAAAACGGCTTGGGCCTACTTAGCCCATTCAAATTAAATAGGGTGTTGTTGTAACCAGATGATCTGATTACTCTTTTTTAGTACTGACTTAACGACTATACTATGGAGCGCTTGAGGATTGATCGCCTTGGTCAATTAGAGACTGACATAAAAACTTAATTGTTTGATTGAATTTTCCTATTTGAATCTGGATCAATGGGTGCTGTTTGGAAAGGGGCCGGGACAGGAAGCACGCCACCGCAATCAATAGGGCGATCGAGTGGCCCATTGCAGCCTGCTCGATCGCCCCAGTGGCACTGAGTGCCGAATATTATGAAGTTTGTTGAAGCTTAATTGGGTTCGACGAGATTTGATCGCCCCCTATTGCAGCTTCACCTTGCCCTTAATCGAAATCTTGCCGTCACTCTCCACATTCCAAACGTCGTAGTTCCCCACCACGTCGCCGTTTTCGTCAATGTCCACGTTGCCGCTTGTGCCCTGGTAGTTAATCTTCTTGCCCGCCTTCAGCAACTCCAGCCCCTTGCAGACATCGGTAACCGCTTCCCCGTCGCCGCTAGACACTTCCCGAATCTTGCTTTGGATCCCTGTGCCTGTGTTTTCGCCGGCCGCCTGGGCTGCCAAGGCCATCAACATCACCGCATCCCAGGTTTGGGGCACAAAAGCGGCGGGGGCCTTGTTCAGCTTTCGTTGCACCAACTCCGTCAGGGCCGTGAGGCTTTCACCGTCGGCTCCGGGCACTGTCCCGATCGCCCCGGCCACAATCGGTTTCCCATCGGATCCCATCCCCACCTGTTTCGCCAGGTCGTCCGTTTTCATGCCGTCCGTCAGCATGATTTGCACCCCCTTGCTCAGGCCCTGCTCATAGGCCGCCTTCAACAACAGGGCCCCGCTTTCCACATAAAGAATTGCCGCCACCGCGTCGGGTTTTTGGCTGAAGGCCGCGTTCACTTCCGATTCAAAGGTGGCCGCCTTGGGGTCATAGCGGGTGGGTTTGGCTTCGTTCACCACCGTGCCGCCCAGTTTTTTGAACGCAGCGATGAATTTTTGCTCAAAGCCCACGCCGTAATCGTTATTAATCACGATCGTGGCAACCCGCTTGTGGCCCCGCTCAAAGGCCAGCTTGGCCAGTGCTTCGGCCTGGTAGGTGTCCGGCGGGGCTGTTCGGGCCCAAAATCCTTGAAATTCGCCTTTTTTCGCCCGTTCCGTGAAGACGGGGCTGGTGCTGCCGGGCGAAATCATCATCACCTTGTTGCGCACGGCCACATCCACCGCCGCGCCGGAAACACTGCTGGCAAAGGAGCCAACCACCCCGGCCACCTTGTCCACTTCCACCAGCTTGGTCATCCCTTCCACGCCCACGGTCGGATCCGTTTGGTCATCGGCCAGCACCAGGCTCACGGGTTTGCCGTTCACGCCCCCGCAGGCGTTAATGGTTTCCACGGCCAGGGGCAAAACCTCTGACATGGGTTGCCCGATCGACTGTAAATCGCCTGTGGTGGGCAACAGGGCCCCCAACTTCAGCCCATCGGCAGGCGCAGCGGCTTCCGGGCTGCCTCCGGCGGGGGATGCGTTGGGCTGTCCGGCACAGGCTCCGAGCAAACTGGTCAAGGCTGCCACGGCCATCAGGGCGGGCCAGGCGCGACGCGGCTGTCTGGCTCGCGAGGTCAATTGTGGTTTCATGGGGTCGTGATGCTCGGGCATCGCAGTCATGGTCATTCACTCCTCAAGAATTGGAAAACCCAATGCGGCCTAGTCTTAGCCCGTTCTGGCTCGATCGAGCAAATCGATCGCCCAGGAGTCTCGGCCCTGAGTTTGCTCCTGGGTTGATCAAGTTAATTGATCAGATTAGTTGATCGAATGAGTTGATCAAATCAGGGGCCGGTCTGAAGCCCAGGCGGATTTAATCTCTCAATCTAATATTCCGGCTCGATCTCTGAAACTGATCCCTAGAATTCATCTCTAGAACTCATCTCCGCAATCCATGAGTGTTCCATGCGCTCATGCATCTCAATGATTGCCCCTGAGGGATGTCTGAAAAGTATCTTTGGAGACTGGCAAAGCACCCATAGTCGTGGATGCCAGGCATTTCAGCCCTTTAGCTCCGTCGATCGACCACGGATTAATTTTGGCTGTTTAGATTTGGCTGTTCAGATTTGGCTGTTTGGAGATCCGCTCAGGCTGATGGATCTTTAAGAATATTTTTTTAAGAATATTTTTTTAAAAATATCTGCGAGTGATGACTATCCCGATCGCGCTTGAACAGTCATTGGCAGCTATTTGCCATTCTATTGATAATGGCTCGGCCTTGATGGTTCGGCCTTGAACCCAGACCCTAGCTCAAAGCCTGTTCAGAACGGAGAGAGAGGGATTCGAACCCTCGGAGAGTCTAAACGACCCTCAACAGATTAGCAATCTGCCGCTTTCGACCACTCAGCCATCTCTCCAGAAGGCGCTGTGTTGACAACGCGAGCTACATAGTAGCAGAGTTTTTTTGATTCTGTGAAGGGTTTTGGGAACAGTTTCGATTTTTTTGTTTTCAGGGAGCCATGACCAGCCGCGATCGTGGTGAGTCAGTTTCGGGGGGCGGTGTTCTCAGCGGTGGCCGCAAAGGATTGCTTGTGGGGGCGATCGGGCGATTCGGCCCCTCGGCGGTTTGTGTAAAAGTTAAGGAATATGTAAAAGTTAAGGAATATTATGAAGTGCTAGGCTCAAATTAGGCAGCTCACGGCGCGATCGCTCCCGCTGTATCGGGGTCTCAAGCATCAGCCAACCCTAACCCTCAGCCAGCCCCTTCGTTAGACCAAGCTGCCATACGCTAGCGTCTAAATCCCTAAACACTTCTCAAAACATCTGAATCAACCAGCTAGGCTTCCTTCTCTATGACAATTAATACCGCCCGTCTATCCATTTTTGTGGATGGCAACAATATGTTTTATGCCCAGCAAAAGAATGGCTGGTTTTTCGATCCTCGGCGGGTTCTTGAATATTTCACCGAACCAGCTAATGTGCAATTGATTAATGCCTTTTGGTATACGGGGCTGAAGGATCCTCAGGATCAACGGGGATTTCGGGATGCATTGATTAATCTGGGCTATACGGTTCGCACCAAATTGCTGAAGGAATATTACGACGACAAGTCTGAGCGCTATTCCCAAAAGGCGAACCTGGACATTGAAATCGTAATTGATATGTTCAACACCGTGGATCAATATGATGCAGTGGTGTTGTTCAGTGGGGATGGGGACTTTGAGCGGGCGATCGAGCTGTTGCGCTCCAAAAACACCCATATCACCGTGGTTTCCACCGAAGGGATGATTGCCCGGGAACTGCGCAATGCGACCGATCGCTACATTGACCTCAACGACATCCGCCGCAAAATCGAAAAGTCGGATTATTAACCAATGACTATTCATCGGGACTTCAGCGATCGCTGACTGTGGGCGCACAGCGGTGCACCCCTACCCGATTGAATTGTCCAAATATTTGATGGGCATACTCGGGATGCCCATCCCATCAACCGATCACAATCCCGATCGCCCCTTGCGCGATCGGCAACCAAAATCGTTAGAATAAGCCCCATGGGCGCAACCTAAATTTAGCGTTGCGCTTTTGCATTTTTGGTTGTCCCTTATGAATAGTTGTCCGCATTGGTCGCGGCCGATTCCTCGGAGGTAATTTCATGACCGCTCAGTCTGCTGGCCCGGTAATTAATCCCGATCGCGTTTTGATTTTTGACACCACCCTGCGTGATGGCGAACAGTCGCCCGGCGCATCGCTGAACGTCGAAGAAAAGCTAACGATCGCCCGCCAGCTAGCTCGACTGCAAGTGGACATCATCGAAGCCGGTTTTCCCTTCTCCAGCCCCGGGGACTTCGATGCCGTGCAACGGATTGCCGCCGAAGTGGGAACCCCCAACGGCCCGACCATTTGCGGCTTGGCCCGCGCCCGCAAGGAAGACATTCAAACAGCGGCCGCAGCTCTGAAGGAAGCATCGAAGTGGCGGATCCACACCTTCATTGCCACGTCCGATATCCACATGAAGTACAAGCTCAAAAAAGAGCGGCCGGAAGTGGTGGCGATCGCTGAAGAAATGGTGGCCTACGCCAAGAGCTTCACTAACGATGTGGAATTTTCGCCGGAGGATGCGGGTCGCAGCGATCCGGAATTCCTTTATGAAGTGCTGGAACGGGCGATCGCCGCTGGGGCCACCACGGTGAACATTCCCGACACCGTGGGCTACACCACCCCTGACGAGTTCGGCGCGCTGATTCGCGGCATCAAGGAAAATGTGCCGAACATTGATCAGGCAGTGATTTCCGTCCATGGTCACAACGACTTGGGCTTGGCGGTGGCCAACTTCCTGGCGGCAGTCCAAAACGGCGCACGCCAATTGGAATGCACCCTGAACGGCATCGGTGAACGGGCGGGCAATGCCTCCCTGGAAGAATTGGTGATGGCGCTGCACGTGCGGCGATCATTCTATAACCCATTCTTTGGTCGCGCTCCGGAGTCGGAAGAACCCTTGACCGGCGTGAACCTGAAGGAGATCTACCGCACCTCGCGCATGGTCTCGCAACTGACGGGCATGATCGTTCAGCCGAACAAGGCGATCGTCGGGGCCAACGCCTTCTCGCACCAGTCGGGTATTCACCAAGACGGGATGCTCAAAAACAAGCTGACCTACGAAATCATTGATGCCCAAACGATCGGGCGGACGGAAAATCAAATTGTCCTCGGCAAGCTGTCGGGTCGCAATGCCTTCGCCACGCGCCTGAAGGAGTTGGGCTTTGAGCTGACCGAAACGGAATTGAACAAGGCCTTTGTGCGGTTCAAGGACGTGGCGGACAAGAAAAAGGAAGTGAGCGATCGGGATTTGGAGGCGATCGTCAACGACGAAATCCGCCAAGTGCCGGAACTCTACCGCCTGGAGCATGTGCAAGTGTCCTGCGGGGATAAGTCCTGCCCCACGGCCACGGTCACGGTGCGGATGCCCGACGGGAGCGATCGCACCGATGCGGCTACCGGCACGGGCCCCGTGGATGCGGTTTACCGCGCCATCAGCCGGATCGCCCAAATCGACAACGACTTGATCGAATTCTCGGTGCAGTCGGTGACGGAAGGGATCGATGCGATGGGCGAAGTCACGATCCGGATTCGCCACGCGGACACGGTGTTTTCGGGCCATTCGGCCAACACCGACATCGTGGTGGCTTCCGCCCAAGCCTACGTCAGCGCCCTCAACCGGTTGGCGGCGGCCCTGCAAACGGAAGGGAAGCGCAATCCCCAAACGGAAACGGTCTCGATCGGGTAAGTCTTGCCCCATGAGTCCCTAATTTCCTAAATGGGGGCGATATTGGGGCGATCGATTGGGGGGCAGGTTCAGCGCCTGACCCCCAACCAAACCAAAAGAAAAAACGAGGATACCGCTAGGGTTCCCTCGTGTTGCCGCAAATTTAGTGAAGTCTATCGGATCCCGATCGCCCCAATTGATGCGCTAGGGCGATCGCCCGACTTTCTCCAAAGACTGAAAAAACTGAAAAGCTGGGAAGCTGCCAACGGGGATTCCGAGGAATCAACCGCAGCCTTGGTTCAACCGCCCGCGACGGCCGGCACGATGCTCACCTCATCGCCGTCGGCCAGGCTGGTGGCTTGGCCATCCAGGAATCGGATGTCTTCGCTGTTCACGTAGACATTCAAGAAGCGGCGGAGTTTGCCTTGCTCATCGCAAATGCGCTCCTTAATTCCCGGACAGCTTTCTTCCAGGGAATTGATCATCGCGTCGATCGTGTCGCCGCTGCATTCGATTTCGGCCCGATCCTCGGTGAATTTTTGCAGCGGGGTAGGAATCAAAACTTTAATGGCCATGGTCGTGCAGATTCAGAAACTCAGAACAACGCAAAAAAAGGGCAGGCGATCGAATCAATCCTCGAATCGTGACAACGAATCGTGATTGCGAGTCGTGACGACGAATCATGATTGCGAACAATCAACAACAGTCAAAAGCAAACCCGCAAACAGCAGGCATGAATCGCCCGAGATTGGCCCTAGCCTCCTAACCTCACCCCAGTGGGATTCGGTGGTGGGGTTCGGTCGGCCGCCGCTTGGGCTGGCCAGGTCAGTGGACAGGCTCCCCATGGGCAAGAGCCATGAGCGCGTGACCAACTCCCGCGCGGTGGGGGTGATTCACAACCCAAGCCGCGAATCACCCGGTTTTTGGGAAAATCCCTAGACCAAAACCTGTTGCCACTCCAGGCGATCGAGCGTGCGGGCCCGATCCCAAGCACGCTCAAAGCTATCCAGCTTCGGATCAATTTCCAACGGTTGACCCGCATGGCTTTGAACCGCCTCTTGGGTTTTCAGACCATTGCCGGTGATGTAAACCACCGTGGTTTCGTCGGGGTTAATCTTGCCCGCTTCCACCAATTTCTTCAAGACGGCGATCGTCGTACCGCCAGCGGTTTCCGTGAAGATGCCTTCGGTTTCCGCCAGCAGCTTGATCCCTTCCACGATTTCTTCGTCGGTGGCGGTTTCAATGTGGCCGCCGGTTTTGCGGGCTTGCTCCACCGCATAGATCCCATCAGCGGGGTTCCCGATCGCGATCGACTTGGCGATCGTGTTGGGCTTCACCGGGGCAATAAAGTCCCGCTCTTCCTTGAAGGCTGTGGCGATCGGGTTGCAACCCTCCGCCTGGGCCCCGCTACACTTCACGGGCTTCGATTCCACCAAGCCCGTGGCGATCAGCTCTTGGAAGCCCTTGTGGATTTTCGTGAACAGGGAGCCAGAAGCCAACGGAGCCACAATGTGATCCGGCAGTTGCCAACCCAACTGTTCCGCCACCTCAAAGCCCAAGGTCTTGGAGCCTTCAGAGTAGTAAGGACGCAAGTTGATGTTCACGAAGCCCCAGCCGTAGCTGTTGGCCACTTCCGAGCAAAGACGGTTCACTTGGTCATAGTTACCACGCACCGCCATCACGGTGGGGTTATAGATCAACGTGCCCAACACCTTGCCCGATTCCAGGTCAGCGGGAATGAACACGCAGCATTCCAAACCCGCGTGGGCTGCGATCGCCGCTGTGGAGTTAGCCAAGTTGCCGGTGCTGGCGCAGGAAACCGTAGTGAAGCCCAGCTCGCGAGCACGGGTCAGGGCCACGGACACCACCCGATCCTTGAAACTCAAGGTGGGCATGTTCACCGCGTCGTTCTTGATATAGAGGTTCTTGAGACCCAAACGACGAGCCAGGCGGTTAGCCTTCAGGAGGGGAGTCATGCCCGTGCCCACGTCGATCGGGTCGCTGCCTACGGGCAGAAAATCTTTGTAGCGCCAGATGGAGTTCGGGCCGGCCGCGATTTTTTCGCGCGATACGTTGCGGGCGATCGCCTCGTAGTCATACTTCACTTCCAGCGGGCCAAAGCACAACTCGCACACATGCATGGCGGTGGCTTCGTATTCAGCACCACATTCTTTGCACTTCAGGTGCGTAAAGTGGCCGCTGTGGCTATGGTGGCCATCGGCTGGGTGGCTGTGCTGATGATCGGGCGATTCGGTGGCGGTGCGGCGGGTATCGAGAACTCCAGTCATGGGGCGGTTTCGCTCCTGTTTTGCGGCAACGGGATTAGGGAGTATCCCATCGAATGCAAAAAGCGTATCACGGGTTACAAGGGGCCTGCAAACAATCCCGATTAAAAAAGTCGGGATTTGTTTTACACCCGTTTCAACGCCCAAAACCCGGATCTGTAAAGGGATATGTCGATCGCCCGCCATCGGTTAAGCTATCGATCGCACCTTGCTACAAAATTTTTATTTTTCTTAAGAAACTGTGATGGTCATCGGGCGGAGGGGGCGTTGGTGGCAACGGTGGGTGATGGTGACAGGCTGTGCCATGGCGGTAACCCTTTGGGGGGATGGTTTTTCCACGGGGTTGCCCCTGGGTGTTGTGGCCGGAAACCGCCTCCTTTCCCCATCGGTTGCCCTTGCCCTTACGTCACCCCCCTTGCCCATCGGTCAATTTGAAGCGGCCCCTTGCCCATCGCTGCTGCGCACCGAGGCCTTGGCTCGGTTGGGCGATCGGTTGCGCTGTGGTTTTGTGACCGTGCCGGAGCGCCATGCCAACCCCACGGGGCCCACGATTCGCCTGGCCGTGGCCCAAATTCGCAGCGATCGCCCCCAGGCCCAACCGGATCCACTGGTGATGGCCCAGGGAGGGCCCGGTGGTTCCACCCTGATGCTGCTGGAACCTTGGTGGGAAGCCATCGCCGCCACGCCGGGCCTGAGCGATCGGGACTTGGTGTTGATTGAGCAACGGGGCACGCAATTTTCCCAGCCCTATTTGTTTTGCCAAGAAATCTACGAGGTCGATCGACAGATTGCGCCCCAACTGCCCCAGCTCAGCGAGGAAACCATCAACCAAAAAACCCTGGCGGCCTATGGGGCCTGTCGCGATCGGCTCTTGGGCCAGGGGATAGACCTGGGAGCCTATAACAGTTGGGAAAATGCTGACGATATCCCGCTGGTGATGTCTGCCCTGGGCTATGGCCGCTTCAATTTCTATGGGGTGTCCTACGGGACAATGTTGGGTCAACACCTGATGAAGCGCCATCCCGATCGACTGCGGAGCGTGATCCTAGATGCGGTGGTTCCCCTAAACACCAACTACATCACCGAATCCTTGCGCAGTCACGATCGGGCCCTGCGGCAACTGTTTGAACAATGCCGACGATCGCCCGTTTGCCAGCGAGAATATCCCCGTCTGCAAGAAACCTTCCAAGCCGTGGTGGCCCAACTGGAGCGCCAGCCCATTACCACTGAAGGCTTTGACGCGATCGCCTATGTGGATGCGCAATTGCAAGCGGGGCGATCGGGCCGAGTCCTGGCCGCCAATGGTGAGCAATTTTGGCGCACCGTGGCGATCGACGGCGATGGGCTGGTTAACCTGGTCATTTCAGCGCTCTACGACAGCAGCTTAATTCCGCAACTCCCGGAATGGCTGCGCGAAATGCGATCGGGCGACTGGTCTTCCCTCACGGAGCTAGCGTCCGATTGGTTCAGCCCCCTAGCCGACGGAATGCAACAATCGGTGCTTTGTGCTGAAGAAGCCGGATTCACCACCCCCGGAACCACCGACTTGGGCAGCATTCTGCCGGAATTGCGCTCCCTCAGCACCGATCCACAAGAATTTCTAGACAGTTGCCGCCTCTGGCCAGTCCCCACCTTGGGCCCCGAAGCCAACCGCCCCGTGAGCACCAACATTCCAACCCTGCTGCTGTCGGGCAACTTAGATCCGGTCACGCCGCCACCCTTTGGCAATCAGGTGGCAGCCAGCCTGTCCCGCGCCTATCACTACACCTTTCCCGGGTTGGGCCATGGGGCCTTTGCCAGCAGTGATTGCGCCAACCGCCTGGTTCGCGATTTTTTGCGCGATCCAAACCAAGCTCCCGATGGGCGTTGTGCGGCTCAAGTGCAATTTATGCCCCAAGTGCCGATGATTCCCGCCCTACACGCGATCGCGGTGTGGGGCACTCGAGTTCGATCGCTCGTCCCCTTGGGCTGGCAGCGAGATTCGATCTTGACCAACCTGTGGCGATCGCCCGAAACAGAACCGAATGAAGGCCGCATCAGCTTCATGTGGGTGGTGGGCGAAACCGGCCCCCAAGCCTTGCGACGGCTGGGGCTGACCGTGCCCTTGACCGCCCAAGGATCCCGGCAGGTGGGCGGGCGCACTTGGCAGCTTTATGCCAGTCCCCAAAACCCGGTGCAGGTGGCCGCCACCACCGACGGCCAGGATACGTATCTCATTGCAGTGGAAAGCTTGCGCCAGCGATCGCGCCAAGCCATTTTGCAAGGGGCGATCGCCGGGTTTCAACTGGCCCCCGCCATTGCATTGCCGTCCAAGCCATAACCCTGGACTGATTAGTGCCGATTAATTAGGCCTGAGCCTCTGAGTGCCAGCTCCTGAGTGCCAGCCCATGGGTGCTAACTCATGGGTGCAACTCATCAGCTCATGGGTGTAGGCGTAGGGACAACGATCGCCGGAGCCGGCCGGCCCCGCCGCGCCACCTCCACAAACTGGCTAACCCGGTTCGGGTCGATCGGCAAATCCCGCCGGCCTCGCCGCTTCAGGGAGCTGGCCACAATTACCCCATCCGCCACTTCCAGCAGTTGCGCCACATTGTCATAATTAGCCCCGCTGCCCACAAAGATCGGCGTATCTCCCGCCGCAGCCTTGGCTAATTCCAAATCTTCAATGTTTGGCGGGCTACCAGTGGCCCAGCCTGACAAAATGGCCCCATCGGCCAAGCCACGTTCGATCGTGTCCTGCACCGCCACTGTCAAGTTGGGCGACCCGATCGGGCGAGCATGTTTCACCAACACATCCGCCAAAATCTTGACATCACTGCCCAGTTCCCGCCGGTAACGCAGGAGCTGGTGGGCCTGGCCTTCAATCAATCCCTGATCGGTGGCCATCACCCCCGACAGCACATTGACCCGAATAAAGTGCGCCCCGGTGCAAGAGGCGATCGCAATGGCCGAATGGGCATCATTGCGCAACACATTCACCCCGATCGGTAAAGTCACCAAATTTTGTAAATGGTGAACCACCAGCGTCATGGCACTCACCACCGCCGGATCAACCGCATCTTTCGGAAAAGGGGCATCAAAAAAATTTTCCACCAAAATCGCATTCACCCCACCGGCAGCCAGCGCCACTGCTTCCTGTTCAGCGCGCTCAATAACTGCCTTAAGGCTCAGTCCCCACCGCGCAGAACTCGGCAGCGGCAACAAATGGACGACTCCAATGATTGGCTTAGGATGTTTAAAGACTCGATCTAGATCCACGCAAAGACCTGAAAACTCGGCGAAACACAGCGGCGTTGCTAGCACCCCCCATTCTATCGAGCTTAGGGATCCCAGTCGGGTCAAATTTTCGGGCAAATTTTGAGGCAAGTTCTCGGGCGAGTTCCCGGGCAAGTTTTCGGGCAAGTTCTCGGGCGAGTTCCCGGGCAAGTTTTTGGGCGCAGGGTGCGCCGTCGATCTTCGTTCATTTCTGAGTCGGGTCTGGGGTGGTGTTTGGGGTGGTGTTTGGGTTGCCTCCCTGTCCGCTATTTGCAGAGTGATTGCGACCCCATCCACCCCTGTAGTGAATGCCCATAAACTCATGTTCAGAAAACCCTGAATTCCAAGACTCCTTGGCCAGAGCAGGGCAAAACCTGTCTGGGAGGCACAAGTATCTTGAAAACGCAATATTCCACCGTGCGAGATGCGAGAGCTTATCCCACTCTCCCCTGATAGCTACGAACTCATGTCTAGAAAATATTCATATAAGAAATACATTTTCGAGGCTAAGATGAAGGCCGAAGATTGTTTAGTACAGAGAGATTGGTGAATTGATTCCTCAAGACTTTTTGAGACAAATTGCGAAGGAGCATAGTGTCTCGAATACCGAGCTGGATGTGCTGGCCGCAGCCATCAATGGTGAGCCGATGAATGCCATTGCCCAACGCCTAGGAATCCGCCCAGAAGCGGCCCGTAAGCGCTTGGGTGAAGTGTATAAAAAGTTTCATATCGCTGGTGCTGGGCCAGGAAAATTGGCCAAGCTTCAGCAGATTTTGGTGTCTCAGTATCAAACCCGCCAAACACAAGGGCCGATCGTGGCAATTCCGGTCACCCCCGAAGTGGAAGTGGGCGAGTTGCCGCCTCAGTATGACTGGGGAGAAGCGCCGGATATTTCGGCTTTCTATGGCCGTGCGCAGGAGCTGACTGCCCTGCAAACCTGGATTTCTCAAGATCACTGCCGCGTGGTGGCCTTGCTGGGGATCGCGGGGATCGGTAAGACGGCGCTGGCAGTTCGCTTGGCTCGATCGCTTGAAGAGCAAGACGAGTTTGAGTTCATCATTTGGCGATCGCTCCGCCATGGGGTTTCGCCCCGCGAGGTGATTGGCCGGTTGGTGCAAACCTTGTCTCGCAAGCGCCAAACCTATTTGCCAGACAGTGCCCACAACCGCATTACGTTGTTGATTGACTATCTGCGTCAACACCGCTGCTTGTTGGTGCTGGATGGGGTGGAGTCGGTATTGCGCCAAGGGGATATCTCCGGACAATACCGCGACGGGTTTGAGGACTATGGTGAATTGCTGCGCCGGGTGGGCGAAGAGTCGCACCAAAGCTGCTTGCTGCTCACCAGTTCCGAAAAGCCCCGTGAGGTGGCTCGCCTAGAGGGCAATACGCTGCCGGTGCGGGTGTCGCAGTTGGGCGCGTTGGGCCCCGATGAAGCGGGTGAAATTTTCCGCGACAAGGGCTTGCAAGAGGAAAAACTCTGGAAGGAGTTGATTGATTTGTATCGGGGAAACCCGCTCACCTTGAAGATTGCTTCGACCACGATTCAAGAACTGTTTGGCGGTCGGGTGTCGGAGTTTTTGAAGCAATCGACCCTGGTGTTTGGGGATATTCGCGATTTGTTGCAACGCCAGTTTGATCGTCTGTCGGATATTGAACGGGCGATTGTTTATTGGTTGGCGATCGAACAGCAACCTCTGTCTTTGAGCCAACTGCGCGACAAGATTTCGATTCCGTTCTCGCAACCGGAATTAATCGAAGCGTTGGAATCCCTGGGCCGGCGATCGCTGATTGAGCGTGGCGCGGCCGGTGGGGCCATGTTTGGCTTGCAACCGGTGGTCTTGGAATATGTGACCCAAGAATTTACCGATCGGGCTTGCTATGAATTGCAAGACCTGTTGCGCACGCAAAAGATCGATCGCCTGGATCTGTTCCGTACCCATGCCCTCGAAGCCTCTGAGGGTAAAGACACGGGGCCGATTCTGCCGGCTGTTAAAGATCGGCTGCGGAAGCTGATTCGCAACGATCGCCAGCTTGAAGGTCAGCTCGATCGGGTGTTGGCCGTTTTGCAAGCCAAGTTCCCCCTCGAAGTGGGCTATGCCACCAGCAATGTCCAAAGCGTTTTGGATTCGTTGCGGTTGGATCTGCCTCCGGTTGAAGCCTAGGGGCCGTCGTCATCGGCTGGCGCGAGGCTGAAACGATTGAGTTTTGGTGCGCCAGTCGCTGTAATGTCGCTGTAATAAGGGACTGAAGTCCCTTCAGACCGTTGATTAACCCTCACCTCCCTTCTCCTCCGTTTGCTTGGAGCGTTGGGGGGTGAATTTTTTGATCGTGACTTGGAATGGGCCCTTTGACCAACGCTCAGGAGGCGGCCCCGGTTTGACCGTAGCTTGCTTGGCCGTAATAGGCGCTGTAATCCATATGTAAGCGAGGATTCAGCAAATCTGAGACCGGGTGATTTTGCCGCAGATGTTCCTCCACAATCCTGGACACATCCGCTGGCTCGACCCGGGCATACCAAGTTTCATCGGGCACAATTCGCACACTGGGGCCTAAATGGCACTGGCCATGGCAATCGCTGGCGGTGACGGTGACCCCCGCTGGCAAGGCGGCGCTCTGGAAAGCGGCTAGCACGGCTCCCGATCGATTGCGGTAGCAGTGAACGTTCTGGCAAATCAGGATCGATCGCCCATTTTCCCCTGTACCCAACTCGGCCGCAGGCTGGTTTTGGGACTGGAGTTCAGAATCAGCGGCGTTGGTCATAGCGGTAGCCGGGGTGTGCTTGGGCGTGTTTGGTGTGGAGTTGGGTGTGGATTGGGGCACAGAGTGTGTCACGAGCGGCTTTCGAGGGTGTGGAATGAATGGGGCCAGGAGTCTGGCCAGGAGCCGAGACCGCCATTTCTCTGATTATGATGGTTCAGAGGCGAGTCGGAGGCGAAGGCAACCCCCATGGGCGATCGGACGGCCATCCCTTGGCTGTATCTGTGGCAAGAAACCCGGCAAGGCCTGCGACGGGGCGGCTGGATGAACTGGGCCGCCGTGGGTACGGTGGCGGTGTCCTTGTTTTTGTTTGGCATTAGCTTGCAGGGCACTTGGTATCTCGATCGGGCCCTGGCCAAACTGGGGAGCCAGCTCGAAATTTGCGTGTATTTGCAACCCGGGGCCCAAACCGCCGCCGTTGCCCGATCAATCGCCCAGCTCGAAGGCGTGGTGGCCGTGCAAGTGATTCCGAAAGATCAGGCCTGGCAAGACCTGGTTCGGGATTTGGGCATTTCGGATATTGCCCGCGCCACCCAACAGTTGGAAGGCAACCCCCTCACCGACGAGCTAAAAGCCCAGGCAGCCCAGGCCGAGCTGACTCCCCAACTGGCGGCCACCATTGCCCAATTGCCCGGCGTAGATGCGGCCCGGTATGCGGCGGAAGTGGTGGTGCGGCTGCGGGAACTGGATTGGGGGCTGAAGGTGGTGGCCACGGGCACGATCGTCCTGTTGGTTTCCGCCGCGATCGCCACGATCATCACCGCCATTCGGTTGGTGGTGGCCGCCCGTCGTCAGGAAATTGAAATTGCTCAACTGGTGGGGGCAACCCCTGTGTGGATCTATCTGCCCTTTATTCTCCAAGGGGCCGTTTTTGGAGTCCAGGGAGCCTCGATCGCCAGTTTGGCCGTCATGGCCTTGCAACAGGCCCTCGGTTCCTTGCTGAACAGCCGCTTGGGATTGGTGCAACTGCTGGCCCGAGACTTGCCCCTCACGGGTTCTGACTTGCTATTGTTGCTTTCGATTTTGGTGGGGTTTGGCTGTTCCGTGGGCCTCTTGGGCAGCTACGTGGCCGTGCGTCGCACCACCAGCGACTTGGCCATCAGGGGCGCGGAGTTTGAGGTTTAGTCCGAAATTTCGATCGGCCCCAAGCGTCAAAACCGTTGATTAACCCCAATTCCGAAACTCAGGTCTGAGGAGGCTTGTTTGATGTTGCTTTCACACCGTTTGGCTCCCTCGGGGTCTTTGGCTCGGGTGCGCCATTGGCTCGATCGCGCGTTGGTGGGTTGTTTGGCTGGGGCGATCGCCCTGGTGCTGTGGTTTGTTGGCCCCAATGCCGCCTGGGCCTTGGGTGGCCCTCAGCCGGCCTTGAATGCCCCGGCTCCCGATTTCACCCTGCCCAGCAACAGCGGCGATGGCATGATTTCGCTGCAAAATTACCGAGGCCAGTGGGTGGTGTTGTATTTCTACCCCAAGGATTTCACCTCCGGCTGCACGATCGAGGCCCAGCGGTTCCAGCGCGACTTGCCCCAATATCAAGCCCGTAACACCCAAATTTTGGGAGTCAGCGCCGATGATGTGGACAGCCACGCGGAATTCTGTGATGCGGAGGGGTTGCGTTTTCCCCTGTTGGCAGACACCGACGGGGCCGTCAGCCGGGCCTATGGTTCCTGGATGAATCCCATGTCCATGCGCCATACCTATCTGATCGACCCGGAAGGGATGCTGCGCGATCGATTCTTGAAGGTGCGGCCGGTGGTTCACAGCGCGGAAGTGTTGGAACGGCTGGATCAGTTGCAGAAAGTCGGCTGATTGACGGCCGGGGCGATCGAAGTAGGGTGGAATTGGCCGAATTCATCGATTGAATTCATCAATTGAATTCATAACCTTGAGCTGAGGAGTTGCGATCGCGGTGGCTGTTCCCTCTTGTTCCCTGTCGATCATGGTGGCCCGCACGGACTTGCCATTCATGATGCACACCATTCCGCACCTGGTTCGGAGTTGCAACTTTCCCTTTGTGGAGCGGGTGCTGTTTGTGGATACGGCTCCCCTGTCTGGCGATAAGGTGCAGCGGCCGGGCCTGGGGACGATCGAGCAATTGCGGGCCGCCTGCCAAGAACTGCTTGATCGCGGCATTGTCGATCGGCTCGCAGACATGGACTATGGCCAACGGCCCCAGGTTTACCGCAAGCACTTCGGTTGGCCCCTGCCCCACACCCACAACTGGAAGGGCTACCCCATTTTTGGCAGCCTCTACGCCCTCGAAGCGATCGCGGGTGACTACCTGCTGCACTTCGACAGCGACATGATGCTTTATCAAAAGCCCGGCCATGATTGGATTTCCGAAGGGGTGGAACTGCTCAAGGCTCGGCCCGATGTGATGTCTGTGCGGCCACTGACGGGGCCGCCGGCCGATGCCATGCATCAGGTCAAACCCTTCACCCAAGACCCCGATGGGTTTTATCGCTTCAAATTCTTCAGCAGCCGCGCCTTTTTGATCGATCGCCGCCGGTTTGACCAACTCTTGCCCTGGCCCATTTTGTGGCATCGATCGCCCCGGCCCTGGTTCGATCAGCTCCCCACCGCCCTGCGCACCGCCTTGTATGGAACCACCGGGCGCGGTCGCCTGGATTCCTGGGAATTAATGGTTTCCAAACGGCTGGAACTGGGCCCCTGGTGGCGGGCAGTGCTGCCGTCCACCGATGCTTGGACGGTGCACCCCAACCTCCGATCGCCCGAATTTTTAGCCGCCCTGCCGCAAATTCTGGCCAAAATCGAACAGGGTTGGTATCCCCCGGAACAGGCAGGCCAATATGACTTGCAAATTCAGCCCTGGTTGGCGGCCCTGGCTACCGAGAATTAGCCATCGGAATTGGCTCGATCGCCCCGGTAGTCAGTTCTTGAAGCGTATTGTCCGGGCCGGACTTTCGGAACCAAGCCTTATCATTAGGCTCAGGTGTGGTGTGAACAAACTTGAAGGAGTGTCATGCTGGCTAAGAGTCCTTCCGTTGCCAGCCGGGCCGGGCGATCGACCTCCCGTCGAAGCCTCGGGCCTGCCGTTATCAGCAACCTGAATGCGGACTTTGTTAAACGACTGTTTGACATCGTTTTTTCCCTGTTTGTACTGACTGTTTTTTCGCCGCTGTATCTGCTGCTGATTGCCCTTGTGGCCTTCAGTTCGCCCGGCCCCGTTTTTTATACCCAAAGTCGCGTCGGCAAAAACTTTCGCCGTTTTCGGTGCATCAAATTTCGCACCATGGTGGTGAACGCCGATGAAATGCTAGCCGCCATGATTGCCAAAGATCCCGCCTTGCAGGCCGAATATGCCGCCACCTGCAAGCTCAAGCGCGACCCCCGCATCACCTGGATTGGTCGCTTTTTGCGGGTGACCAGCTTGGACGAATTCCCCCAGTTTTTAAATGTATTGCTGGGGGATATGAGTGTGGTGGGGCCACGCCCGTTGGTTCCCGAAGAATTGCCCATGTATGGTCGTCACATCCATAAGGTGCTGACCGTGAAGCCGGGAATTACTGGACTATGGCAAGTGTCGGGACGCAACGATATTCCCTACGATCGCCGCATTTCGATCGATGTGTACTATGCCAGCGCTCGGAACCTTTGGCTTGATATTTGGATCGTGTTAAAGACCCTCTGGGTGGTGGTGGCCACCAAGGAGAACGGCGCTTACTAGGCCCTAGCGTCCTCGATCCATCAGCAATGACCCGCAACGATCGCCCGCAACGATGCCCTGCGGTTGGTGGCGGCCTTGCTCGATCGTCATGGATAATGGCGACGGTTCGATCGCGCTTGGGTTGCGGTGCTGTTCTCCCTTCAGGTTCGATCGCCCAGCCCAGACGATCCCAACCTCCCTTCAGTCGTAAACCCTGTCCCTAATGACGCAACCCAAGCGCGCCCTAATCACCGGCATTACCGGCCAAGACGGCTCCTATCTGTCGGAACTGCTGCTCCAAAAGGGCTATGAAGTTCACGGCATCATCCGCCGCACCTCCACCTTCAACACCGATCGGATCGATCACCTCTACGAAGATCCCCACAACGAAGGTGTGCGGCTGTTTCTGCACTACGGCGATCTGTGCGACGGCTCCACCCTCCGCCGGATCCTCGACAAAATTCAGCCCCACGAAGTCTATAACCTGGGGGCCCAGTCCCATGTGCGGGTGAGCTTTGACGAGCCGGAATATACCGTGGATGCCGTAGGGCTGGGAACCTTGCGAATTTTGGAGGCCTTGCGCGAAACCCAACAACGCACCGGCCAAGAAATTCGCTATTACCAAGCTGGCTCTTCCGAAATGTTCGGCAAGGTGCTGGAGGTTCCCCAAAAGGAAACAACCCCGTTTTATCCCCGCAGTCCCTACGCCTGCGCCAAGGTCTATGCCCATTGGCAAACGGTGAACTACCGCGAGTCCTACGGGCTGTTTGCCTGCAATGGCATTTTGTTTAACCACGAGTCGCCCCGTCGGGGTGAAACCTTCGTGACCCGCAAGATTACGCGGGCCCTGTCGCGAATTTTGGCCGGAACCCAAAAGAAAATCTTTATGGGCAATCTCGATTCCAAGCGCGATTGGGGCTATGCCAAGGACTACGTGCGGGCCATGTGGCTGATGTTGCAGCAGGAACAACCCGATGACTATGTGGTGGCCACCAATGAAACCCACTCGATCCGGGAGTTTTTGGATGTGGCCTTTGGCTATGTGAATTTGGACTGGCAGCAGTTTGTGGAGTTTGACCCGCGCTACTTGCGGCCGGCTGAAGTGGATCTGTTGATTGGGGATGCGGGCCGAGCGAAGGAAAAGCTGGGCTGGGAACCGTCGGTGACCTTTGAGGAATTGGTCAAGATCATGGTGGATGCGGATCTGCGGGCGATCGGGCTGGAGCCGCCCGGAGAAGGGGAGGCCCTGATGCATCGAGAAGCGGCCACCGTGCGCCAGGATTCACCGATTACGGTGGACTTGGGTGGTTGATGCGTGAAAACCAGGGGGCTTTGGCCCAAGCACCCCAATCATCAGTCCAATCATCAGTCGTGGGGGCAAGGGGCTTTAGCTCCTTGTCTGCGTTTGTCTGCGTTGATCGCTGGGGCGCACAGGGTGGCAGTTTCGGCTGCTCAGAGACCTGCTCAAGCTTCCCGATCGAGCCGCAACTCGTGAATATTCCAGAATGCGCCGCCGAGGGCATTCACCTTTAGCCCTTGGATCGTGTTTCGCACGGCCACCAGAGAATAGGGCGTGATCAGGTGGATGAAGGGAAGATATTGCTGGGTTAACTGCTGGGTGCGGGCGTAAAGGGCGCGGCGCTTGGTTTCATCTAGCTCCTGGGAGGCTTGGGCATAGAGGCGATCGATCTCCAATTCCCAGGGGGCAAATTCCTGGCCCACCAGTTGCTTGCCGGGATCCGGCGTTTGGTTAAAGGCATGGAGCCGGCCCGTGACCCGCCACACATTGGAACCGCCGTGGGGTTCAACACCGCCGGTAAATCCCAGCAAATGGCATTCCCAATCCAAACTATCGGAGAGTTTGGAAACCAAGCTGCCAAAGGCGATCGGCTGAAGATCAACCTTCATTCCCAGTTTGGCCAGGTCTTGGGCGATTTGTGCGCCCATGGCTTCGCGAATCTTGTTGCCTGCGTTGGTGATCAGGGTGAAGCGCACTCGGTTGCCGGCCACGTCGAATAATTCACCGTTGCGATTTTGGAAGCCGGCCTCGGTCAGCAGTTGGCGCGATCGCTCCGGGTTGAAACCATAGGTCAGCAGCCCCTGTTCCGGCGAGAGGTAATAGGGGCTTTGGCTGGCGATCGGGGAATGTTGCAGTTGCCCCAGCCCCCGAAAGATGCTGTCAATCATGGTTTGGCGATCGATCCCGTGGGCCACCGCCTGCCGAAATCGCAAATCATTAAACCAAGCAGACTTGACCGGATCAACGAGAGGTTTGCCGTCCCGTTGGCCTTTGTTCAAGTTGAAGCAGATGAACGAAGTGGTCAAGGTGGGGCCAGCGTTGTAAATCGTGAAGTTACCGCGTTTTTCCTCCCGTTTCAGCAGGGAAAAATAGTCGGCGGTGACGCTGATCGAGTCCAAACCGCCCGATCGAAACTGTAAGAGGGAGGTGTCTTGGGATTCCACAATTTGCCAAACCCACTCTTCGATGTAGGGCTGGGGCGCATTGTTTGGCCCCTTGCGCCAATAGTGGGGATTGCGCTCAAAGACCAGCCGTTGACTGGTGACATATTCCTTGAGTCGGTAGGGGCCATTGCCAACAATTTGGCTGGGCGGAGTGTCCACGCCCCAAGTGGTCAAAAATTGCGGCCGGCCGTCGGTTCCCTTGGTTTTGAGGGTGGGGCGCAGGCGATGGGCGGGCAAAATGCCCACGCCCAAACTCCGCAAAAAGGGAGCAAAGGGTTCCGGGACGCTGAATTCCACCTGGAGCGGGCCCAGCATTTTCACTTGGGGCAGCGCGTTGCTTTGGCCCACCCGCAACACGTCTCGAATACCCGTGGGAATTGCTTCATTGAAGAAGACTTCATTGAAGGTGAAGGACACATCATCGGCAGTGAGGGGCGCACCGTCTGACCAACGCAACCCCGATCGCAGGGTGACAACGATCCGCTGACCGTTGTTGCTCATTTCCCAGCCTGCGGCCAGGGCCGGTTCCACCTTGCCGGTTTCTGGATCTTCTTCCACCAGGCCTTCGTAGGTGATGCCGAAAATGTTGGGCGATTCTTCGTTAATGGCGTAGTTGAAGGTTTTGGGTTCGCTGAGGATGCTGGTGACCAGTTGCGATCGCCCGCCACCGCCCGTGCTGCCCGATCGCCCACAACCCCCGATCGCCGCGATCGACAGTCCCCCCAAGGCCCACAGCAACCGCCGCCGAGTTAGCCCCACCGTCCAATCCGTTAACGTTGCCATGTTCCTTGTTGCTTTGTTCTGGATCCGAACCGCTGCCTAACCTTGATGCAATGGCCTAGATGCAATGGCCTATGAAATGGCCTATGAAACGGCGGCTTCGGGTTTGGCAAAAATCATCCGCCCGGCGGAAGTTTGCAGGGCACTGGTGACCACCACCCGCAATTCACCGCCCAAATAGGAGTTGCCATCTTCAACCACCACCATCGTCCCATCGCTGAGATAGCCCACCCCTTGGGCCGGTTCCTTGCCTTCCCGAACAATTTTTAGCTCAATGCTGTCGCCGGGCAGGTAGGCGGGGCGCAGGGCATCGGCCAGGTCATTGACATTCAAGACCGGGACGTTTTGCACCGTGGCCACCTTATTCAGGTTGTAGTCCGTGGTCAGCAATGCGCCGTTGATTTCTTGGGCCAGTCGCACCAGTTTGGCATCGACGGTGGTGATGTCTTCGTAGTCGGCGGAGTGGATCGTTAGCTGATCGGGATAGGCCTCACGCATTTGCTGCAAAATATCCAGACCCCGCCGCCCGCGCGATCGCTTTTGGTCGCTGGCGGAATCGGCAATGCGCTGCAATTCCTGCAACACAAACTGGGGCACAATCAAGCGCCCTTCAATGAATTTGGTTTCCAGCAGGGCCGTCAGCCGGCCGTCAATGATGCAACTGGTGTCCACCACCTTGGCGGCCGCCGGAGCCAGGGTTCCTTCACTGACCAGGATGGATTCAACGCTGTTGGGGTTAATTAACCGCAGGAACGATCGCCCGTGGGTGTCGGCCAGCGATACGCCCGTGACCGCAAACAGCACACTGCCCAACACCGCCACGAGGGGTTTGATGAAGGCCAGCTCCCAAGGAAACGGCAGCAGATATAAAGGAGCCAACATCAAGTTGGCCATCAACAGCCCCAACACCACCCCACCCGATCGGGTCAGCAGCCGATCGGGGGGCATTTGGCGCACCTGGTTTTCAATGCGTCGGTAGGTGGTTTGGCAAGCCAGTCCCAGCACCAAGCCAATCAGGGCCCCAAAACCACCCGTGGCAAAGCTGAGACCTTCGCGGTTGGTGACTTGGGCCAGGGTTTGGGCGGGCAAAAAGTCAATGCCGAAAAAGCCAATGCCCGCACCGGCGATCAGAAATGAAAGGATAATTACGGTGTCAATCATGGTCATCGATCGAGTGGACGATCGCCCGAGTCATCGCGACCATTGCTCAGAGCATTGCTTGCAGGCGGTGGATGCAGGAACGATCGCGGTGGCTAATTGCAGGCTCTTCGGTGGGTGGGGGCTGAGTCGAATTGGGATGGGTCGCGGTGGTTGCTAGTCCTTGATCGGCCGCCCATGGGCGGCGATTCAGAACGATTGCGCCCAATTCTTGACAGAATTTGATGAGTATTATAGCCCCGTGACTTGGTGGCTTTGGCTGAAACCCAGGGCGGTTAACCGATCGAGCCAGCAAATCGGGCCAGCAAATCTGGTCAGCGAATCGAACGAGCTAAGGCACGCGATCGCGCCAGCCGATTTCCACAAGCCGATCGAGCTAACCGGCAACAGCGACCCAAAACACCGACCCGAAACGCCGACAGAATCCCATGAGTCATCCCGTCGCCCTGGCCCTGTCCCCGCCCCGGGCCGCCTATTTGCACATTCCCTTTTGTCGGCGGCGTTGCTTTTATTGCGATTTCCCCATTTCCGTGGTGGGGGAGTTCAAAACCTTCCGCGATCGCCCCGACCAACCACCGGAACCCGCCACAGGTCGCAACAGCCCCCAAATCATTGAATACTTGGCAGCCTTGGAGCGGGAAATCACCCTTGGGGCCGATCGCGCCGCCGCAGACCAACCGCCCTTGGAAACCGTCTTTTTTGGGGGCGGCACGCCGTCCCTGCTGGCCCCCGAACAGGTCGATCGGCTCTTGCAACTGCTCGATCGCCGCTTTGGGTTGGCTTCCCAAGTGGAAATTTCCATGGAACTCGATCCGGGCACGTTCGATCGCGCTTGGTTGGCGGGCTTTTTGGCGGCCGGGGTCAACCGCATTAGCCTGGGGGTGCAAGCCTTTCAGTCGGAATTGTTAGCCGCTTGCGGCCGATCGCATGGAGTCCAAGATATTGAACAGGCCGTGGCCCTTTTGCAGTCAGCGGGGGTCAAAAATTGGAGCCTAGATCTGATCTCGGGATTACCCAATCAGTCGATCGACCAGTGGCAAGCGTCCCTCGATCGGGCTGTGGCCTGTGGCCCGGCGCACCTGTCGGTTTATGACCTGATCATTGAGCCGCAAACCGTGTTCGATCGGCGCTACCAACCGGGCGATCGGCCCCTACCCTCCGATGAACAAACGGCTCAAATGTATCGAATGGCTTCCCAAACCCTCCAGGCAGCGGGTTTTCAGCACTACGAAGTTTCCAACTATGCCCAGTCGGGCTTTCAGTGTCGCCACAACCGCACCTACTGGGAAAATCGCCCCTACTACGGTTTTGGGATGGGAGCCACCAGCTACGTGGCCGGGCAGCGCTTTGGCCGGCCCCGCACCCGAGCTGCTTACTACGATTGGCTGAACAACGGCGCAATTGAACCACCCGCTTCACCTCAATCTGCGCCCGATCGATTGGCAGAAACGTTGATGTTGGGGTTGCGGTTGGCGGAGGGTTTGGCCTTGGAACCCCTGCGCCGAGAATTTGGCACGGTTTGGGTCGATCGGGTGTTGCAATGCCTCGATCGATTTGTGGCGGAGGGTTGGGTGGTGCGATCGGGCGATCGGCTTGCTCTTTCAGAACCGGATGGTCTGCTATTTTCTAACAGCATTCTGGCGGAAATTTTCAGCACCTTGGAACAAGAACCATAGAGCTATCTAATGATCTTGATACTGCTTACTATGATCGGTGCGATCATTCTTTTGGTTTAACTGATCCAATGCCAATTTTCTTCAGCCCCGAGGAATATCTCAACCTAGAAGCCAATAGCCCCATGCGCCATGAATATCGATCGGGCTTGGTATATGCCATGGCCGGTGGAAGTGATGTTCATGACTTGATCAGCCTAGCGCTGGTGAGCCTGCTGCGATCGCGCCTGAAGGGGCAAGGCTGCTTCGTCCACTCAGGCAACGTGAAAGTGGGGCGAAATCATGATTTTTTCTACTACCCTGATGTGTTCGTTACTTGCGATCCACGAGATCGGGACAATCGATATATTAAGTGCTATCCCTCATTGATTGCTGAAGTGCTATCCCCTTCCACGGAGCGGTTCGATCGGGGAGCTAAATTTGAAGACTATCAGCAACTAGAAACCCTAAAAACTTATCTTTTAATTGCCCAAGATCAAATGCAAGTGGAAGTGCGCCAGAAAAATTCATTCGGTATCTGGGAAACGGAGCAATTTGGCCCAGTCGATCGATTCCAAATAGTGGGCTGGAATTTGGAAATTGCGGTGCTGGACTTATACGAAGATGTGCAATTTCTTGGCATCTGAGTCCATTTTCGCCGTGATCGTCATTTCCGAACGCTTCCTGGCTCGTCGGACAGCGGCGAACCAGGAAAAGTCCGGTTGAGGGTGACCCGGCTAGGCGATTAGGTTTTTGAGGGATTGGTGAATTTCCTGGGTGACGGATTGCAGGGTGGCGCGGCGATTGGCTTTGTAGTCCGCTGCGCGATCGCTCACCCAAATCGGGTCAGCAACCCGTAACCAAACCGCTTGTTTGCCCAGTTGCGGGGGTTTGCTGGTGTCGTCTCCCTGAATCCAGGTGGTGACGCGCCACAAAATCAGTAGGGTTTCCGCAAACCGTTCGGCGGTGGGTTTTTCGCGCACATAGCGGCCCGTGACGGCGGTGAACCGTTCCACTAGGCGCATGTGTTGCATTCGGATGGTGGCTTCGGCGGCCACCCAGTTGGCCAAACCGCGCTCCACTGGGCAGCGCGATCGCCCGTCATCGCAGTAGATCCGATCCCAGCCGGCCTGTTCCAACCGCCGGCAACGCTCTTCAACCGTGCCGGTGTTAGTTACGCCAAAATAGGCTTCCCCCACCCGCAATGCCGTATCCAAGAGATTTTTCAGCCGTTGGCCCATGCGCTCGTTGGGGTCGGGCAAGTCCACGATCGGGAGGGTTTGTTGATAGAAGGTTTGATAAAACTGCTCCACCAAGTCCAGGAGCCGATCGCCCAACAGGTATAACCGCAAGTAGCGACCTTCTTCGGGGCTGGTGGGGGCGGTGGTTTTCAGGGGATTCGTGAGGCCAAGGCTGGTTTCGATCGTGTCGATGAGCCGATCGATCTCGGCCCAAGGGGGCGAAAGGTAGGTGTATTGAATCCCGATCGGGACAATGGCCACCCGTTCCGATCGCCCGGCTGATCGCAAATCCTCCACCGTCCAAAAGGCCATTTGGGCCACGCCCGGCTCCAGGGGGCTAACCACTTCGCTGTGGCTGTTGGTTGCGCCTTCCGGGGCCGCCGCCAGCGGAAACCGCCCGTTCAGCAACAGATCGCGAGCCGTTTTTAGCCCGGGGCGATCGAGCTTGCCCCGCTGCATTGATGTGCCGCCCAAGTGGGAAAACATCCAGGCCACCGCATCCCCCGCCCAAAGGGGAATGCCCCGATCGTAAATAAAGTGCGTGTGCGGCCAATCCGGCAGCCGAATGCCCCGATCGCGCGCCGCCTGGGGCACTGCCTCCCACAGCAAGTGGGACATCACGAACGGGTCATTGGTGCTGGGATGCCGAAAAGCCAAAATAAAGCGGAGTTTGCCCGCCTGGAAGTCGCGAAACAGTTCCGCCAACGTTTCAGCATTTTCCGTATGGAGTTTTGCGATGCCCTGTTGGCGAATCAACCAAGGAAAGATCCAACGCGCCAACCGATGCACCCAAGGGGTGTAGTTGGGCGGAATGAATTCCAGAGTGGGCTGAATGCCGGAAGCGGATGCGGCGGGCATAGGGTTAATCAACAGTTGGTAGAGTGGTTACGAGCAATCAACGGCCACCAAAGCCGCCCTGGCCTTGCCCAGTGGGGTTCAAGGCTTGAAAATCAACAGCATAGGCCCGATCGCCCCAGCACAATCGCCATCGGGTGTCTGTATTTTGGCCGGTTGTGCCCAAGGAAAACACGATTGGTGACCGCCTGGCCAGTTGTCTATTCAGGAGCGTGGGGATGAGCGAAGCAGCGGTGCGACCGGCCAAAATTACGCGAGTGTTGCCCGGATCAATTGCCCAAGAGGTGGGGTTTGAAGTGGGCGATCGGTTGGTGGCCATCAATGGCCAAAAACCCCGAGATTTGATTGATTACAACTTCCTCTGTGCCGATGAGGTGTTGGAGTTGGAAGTGCTGGATCAGCACGATCGCACCCACCTGGTTGAAATTGAAAAGGACTATGACGACGAGTTGGGCTTGGAATTTGAAGCGGCCCTGTTTGATGGTCTGATTCAGTGCAATAACCGCTGTCCCTTTTGTTTTATTGATCAGCAGCCGCCCGGTAAACGCGCATCGCTTTATTACAAAGATGATGATTATCGGTTGAGTTTTCTCTATGGCTCCTATCTCACCCTCACCAATTTGACGCAGCGGGAATGGGATCGCATTGAGCGGCTGCGGTTGTCGCCTTTGTTTGTTTCGGTGCATTCCACGGAGCCAGAGGTGCGATCGCGCCTGCTGAAAAATCCTCGGGCGGGCGAGATCATGAACCAGTTAGCTTGGTTTCGCGATCGGCGTTTGCAAATCCATGCTCAAGTGGTGCTCTGTCCTGGCATTAATGACGGGGTGCATTTGGAGCGAACCATTCATGATTTAGCCGGCTTTTATGGATCGCCTGCGGGCCAAGCCGGGCCCAGTCGGCGGGCTATGCCGGCCCTGGCTGACCAAGCCGCGATCGGGGGTGGTTGGGCCATTTCCGAAAATGTGACGTTGTTGGCGGGGCGATCGCCTGGGGCCGATTTGGGGGCGATCGAATCTGAGCGCGATCGGGTGGCGGTGATCGATCGCCTCGACGGTTCAGAAGCGGCAGAGTCGGATCTGTCTGACCCGAATGTTTTTGACCCAAATGCGTTCGATCCAGATGTTTTCGATCCAAATGTGTTCGATCCGCGATCGCAGCCCATGGGCCTAACAGATTGGGATTCAGAGGAGGATCAGGCCGATGAGGATGATCAGTGGGATGAGGCCGATGAGTTCGATCGGTCCGCTTGGGATGATCAAGACCCCAATGAGCTAGATGATGATCTAGATGGCGACCAAGACGAAGTGGAACCCCATCGCCCAACGGTCACCTCCGTGGCGATCGTGCCAGCGGGGCTAACGCAATTCCGCCCGGCCGATGATGAGCTACAGCCCGTCACCCCCGCCAAAGCCTGCGAAGTGATTGCCCAGGTGCGATCGCTCCAACAAACTTTTCGCCAAACCCTCGGTTCCACCTTTGTTTGGTTAGCCGATGAGTGGTTTCTGATTGCGGGTCAGGATTTGCCGGAAATGGTCGAGTACGAAGATTTTCCGCAAATTGACAACGGCGTGGGTTCCATTCGGCTGTTTGTGGATCAGTTTGAGCGGGCCCTGGCGGCGAACCCGGCGCGTGCAACCCCCTTTCCCCGTCGCCTCACCTGGGTGGTGGGGAACACGGTGGAGCGGCCCTTCAGTGGTTTGGTGCGCCAGCTCAATCAAATTTCGGGGCTAACGGTGCAGTTGGCGGCCCTGAATTCAGATTATTGGGGCCAAACCATGACCGTTACCGGCTTGCTGACGGGCCAGGATTTGGTGCAAAAGTTGGCGGGCCAAGATTTGGGGGATGCGTTGCTGCTGCCGTCGCTGATGTTGCGCCATGGTGAACAGCGCTTTTTGGACGATATGACGGTGCAGGAGGTGAGCGATCGGCTGCAAGTCCCGATCGTGATTGTCACCAGTGCTGAAGCGGTGATTGAACAAGCGGTGGCCGCCGCTTGGCCCCAAGCGATCGCCCCCCAAGCGCCCAGTGATTTGCTGGCGTAGGAGTTTCGGGACTCGGGGGAGCGAGCCGGCCGATTCTGTAGGCCAGCCGCTAGACTAACCAGTATGCTTTTTGAGGCACAACCTCGATTCGATCCTGGTTCAATTCTCAGTTTGATCTCAGTTCGATCGAGTATCCACTGCGCAAGACCATCCAACCGACGCTGGCAACCCCCACAGGGAGTAATTCATCCCTGAACTTTCGGGCCCCGAACTTTCGGGAGTTGGCAGCGTCTGCTGGTGACGATGCGAGCAATAGGCGAGTAATTGAGTAATTTACGAACTTTGCACCAGTGGCAGCCGTCAAAACAGCCGGTTTTAGGCGTGAGGAGCGAAGCAAGTTTTGGTTATGAAGATTGCCCATCGAGCGATCGCCACGGGTTTAGGGGTTACCGTCGCGTTGTGTTGTCTGTGGGCGGATGCCGCCCGCGCCGAGTCGGTGGAAGCGGATGCGGCCGCCACCTTGGCTGAAGCTGATCATGTCATAGCCGACAAGTCCCCTACTTCGCCACCGGATTCAGCCGCCGCGACTGGTTCGGAATCTGCTGAATTCGCTGAATCCGCTGAATCGCCTCATTCGCCTGTTAATTCGCTGAATTTGCCGAAGCCAGCTAAACCGGCCAAACCGGCTGTGGGTGTGGTGGCCACCGCAGTTCCGATTGCTGCCGAGCGTCATCAGGAGTCGATCGCCCAAGAATCAGCCAGCCAAGAGCAAGCCAGTCAAGAGCAAGCCAGTCAAGAGCAAGCCGGTCAAGAGCAAGCCGGTCAAGAGCAAGCGCTTGCAGCAGCCTCCCCCAGGGCCGACGCTTCCGAGTCGATCGGGGGAGACTCAGTTCCCGTGGCCCAGGCGAATGATAGTTCCAGTAATCCCGATCCGTTCGGAAATGTGCCCTCAGCGCCTGGTTCCTTGGGCGATCGGCCTGAAGGCAACACAGAAGCGGATGAGCTGGTGATCCAACGGCTGGAATCTGACCCAAACCCGCTGCAATTTCCCACCCTGCCGGAAGAGGTGCGGATCCTGCTGACCCAGCCGATTACCCTTGAGCAGGCCCTAGAAATTGGCCGTCGCAATAACCGAGACCTGCGCCAGGCCTACCTCAGCATCGAAAGCAGCCGGGCCCAACTGCGCCAGGCGATCGCCGCTAACTATCCCCAATTGCGGTTCTCCTCCTCCCTCACGGATTCGCTCACGGCCGGCAGTCGCTTGAATCTGTTGTTGCAAAACCGAACCGCTCGCCGTCTCGGCAACTTTGGGGGCCAGGTGGATATTGATACCCAAGATCAGTTCACCTGGAGCAGTGCTCTGGAACTGAGCTACAACATCTACACTTCGGGACTGCGGCCCGCGAACATTGCCGCCGCCCAAGCCCAGTTGCGAGCCACTGAGCTGTCCCTCGAAGCAACCTTTGAGGATTTGCGACGCGACATCACCGATAGCTACTACCGGCTGCAACAGGAAAACGAACAGCTCAAAATTGACCAATCGGCGGTCAAGTTTCGGGAGCAAAGTGTGAAGGATGCCCAAGCTTTGGAAAAGGCTGGGTTGGGAACGCGGTTTGAGGTGCTGCAAGCGGAAGTGGAATTGGCCAACGATCGCCAGTTGGTGGTGCAAACGCGCGATCGACAAACCCAGCGCCGCCGGGAACTGGCCCGGCTGTTGAGTTTGCCGGAGGCGATCGATATCCAAACCGCTGACCCGATCGCCAAGGCGGGTGAATGGACGCTGCCCCTCGAAGACAGCATCGTGTTGGCCTATCGCAACCGGGCAGAAATTGAACAGCAACTGGCCCAGCGAGAACTGAACAGCGCCCAACGGCGGGCCCGGTTGTCTCAGTTGGGGCCCCAGCTCAGTGCCTTTGCTCGCTATGAGTTGCTGGATGTGATTCAGCCCGATGACGACTTCAGCTTGGTCAGCGGCTATTCCACGGGCTTGCAGTTGCAATGGACGCTGTTTGATGGCGGAGCGGCGCGGGCCCAGGCGCGTCAGGAGTCGGTGGCGATCGAACAGGCCGAAAACGGTGTGGGTCGGGCGCGCGATCGAATTCGGTTTGAAGTGGAAGTGGCCTACTCCAACCTGCAAGCCAACGCCGAAAACATTCAAACTTCCCTCAAGGCGATCGAGTCAGCCCAAGAGGAAGTGCGCTTGGCGCGGCTCCGGTTCCAGGCTGGCGTGGGCACACAGACCGATCGACTCAACGCAGAAACCCGCCTCACCCGGGCGCGGGGTAACGTGCTGATTGCGATTATTGGCTACAACCGCGCGTTGGCCGCCCTCAACCGTGCCGTCAGCAACCTGCCGCCGGGTACGATTCAACCGGTTCCGGAACCGATTCAACTGCCTGAACTCGTTGATGCACCGACGGGCCCTGCTACTCCGTAGGGGGCTTGGTCGGCCCGCGTCTGCATTCCAACGGATCGGGATCGATCGAACTGGAATGGCCTGCTTTGAGCGGTCTTGCGTTTTGAGGGGCGATCGGGCCGAGGTCGGTTTTTTCGACTCTCTGCCACGATTGCTCCTGAGGCACTCGCATTAAACTGGGGTAGCTCAACAAACTGCAACATCTTGCAATGATCTTGCAATCTTTCACCGATTGCCTTTGCTTTCATTGCGTTTGTTGCATCTGTTGCTGCATCTGTTGTGTCCCTTGCTTGCAGCACTGCACCTGTGTTTGGGCGAAGCAGTGGCATTGGTCGTGGTTTTTATCCCTTCTCGATCGCCCTGCCCACCACACGAGTTCCCAGTTTTCAGCAAAGACCCACAATTCCCCCTGAGTTACGCCCCGTCAGCGAGTCCCTTTCCCAACACCCTATGGGCACTATTCACTTCGTTAACGAAAACAAGGACGTAATCGCCGCCACCGGTTCCAACCTGCGAATCAAGGCGATCGAGAACGGCATTGATATCTATAAGCTGTACGGCAAAATGATGAACTGCGGTGGCTATGGCCAATGTGCCACCTGCGTTGTCGAAATTGTGGAAGGGATAGAAAATTTGTCCGATCGGACGGATTTTGAAAATCGCACCCTTCGCAAGAAGCCCGACAATTACCGTTTGGCTTGCCAGGTGTTGGTGAATGGCCCCGTGAGCGTGCGTACTAAGCCCTAGTATTAATGCCAGTGCTTTTGTAATTTCTAGGCCGAACAGAACTCTAGAACTCGACAATTACCGAAGGTAACAGCGCTTTGTTGTGTTGTTCCTTCGGTTTTTGCGTTGGGAATGGTTGATTGTTCCAACGCAACGGCCCATCTGCCCTGAAACAGTGGCACTTGCAACGGATTCTGTTGTGCAATTGCAATTGAGTAGATTAATCAGGTATGTAGATTGTTTCGGGGGCTAATGATAGGGGGATGAATTGTCATCCTTCTCGCCGTAAGCGGACAAGCATTCCCGAGTCTCCCGATTTGGGTTTTCTGCTTCATAGCACGCGCTTTCTGAGACTTGCTTTTCGGGTCTTACGGTCGCTCCACAGACTGACACCGCTAGCCCAGCGGCCAACTACATTCTAACAAGTCCTAAAGGGCGGGGTTTCAGACTCCGTTTTCAAACGATGAAGCGGCGGAATTTTCTGGGGTTGTTGGGCCTGGGTGCTGGTTCTGCGGTGGCCCTGGACTGGCAAAAAGTTTGGGCAAATCCGGGAACTGCAAGTGCATTGCGCCAGGCGATCGCTGCGAAGTTTCAGCCCATTCCCTTTGCAATTCCTTTGGATTTTGAAGGAGCCTCGATCGCGGAGCAAATTGCCAGCCACCGCACGTTTACGGTGCAGGATAATTTGGTGCTGCCTGAGGGATTTACCTATGACCTGTTGGCGGTTTGGGGCGATCGCCTTGGAAACGGCCATGTGGGCTACAACAACGACTACCTGGGATTCGTGGCCACCGATCCCGATCGGGGAGATTTGGTGGTCAATTTTGAATATGTTTGCGCCAAGCCTTGGTTAGAGGCCTACGAAACGGTGATGGGGCGATCGCTCCCGATCGAGCCGGTGACCCGTGCCCTAGCCCAGACCGGTGGTCAAGGCCTGGATTGGGGGCGACTGGCCCCCGCAGATCCCCTCCGCGAGGCCCTGCGGCAAATTGCCACCGCTGCTCTGGAAGACTTAGGGATCGGTGTCATCAGTATTCAGCGCGATCGTGCCGGGCGCTGGCGGCGGCAACCGTCCCGCCGAGAACGGCGAGTGACAGGCCTTTCGGGACTAACTGACGGGCACTACCTGCAAGCCACGGGCCCCGCCACGGCCATTTTCCGAAAGGCCACCATGCGGGGCTACAACGACCAACTGGGCGATCGAATCATTGGCACCTTTGCCAACTGTGCGGGTGGCACTTCTCCTTGGGGAACGGTTTTCAGCGCCGAAGAAAACTTTCAAGACGTGGTGGTGGAGCCAGTTCACGCGGATGGCAGCTCCTTTGCCCCTGAAACACTCCGATTCAAGATGGACACCGACGACTTCATGGGCTGTGGCAGCCTGTTGGGTCTGGCGGGCAATAAATATGGCTGGATGGTGGAAATTGACCCCAAAAACCCTCAGGACTACGGAACCAAACACACCTGGCTGGGACGGTTTCGCCACGAAGCGGTGGCCCTGCGAGTTGTCCCCGATCGCCCCTTAGCAATCTATTCCGGGTGCGATCGACGGGGTGGCCACATCTACAAATTCGTGAGCCAGGGCCGGGTGCGCAACCCCCAAGACAAACGCAACTCCCAACTGCTTCAGGAAGGAATGCTTTACGCGGCCCAGTTTGATCCCGACGGGACAGGGCGTTGGATCCCCTTAGCTCCGGATACGCCAGTGGATCCGGTTTTGCCCAGCCATTGCGTCGGGGGAATGGTCACCTTGCCCCAGCGGCCGGCGGGTGGCATTACCTGGGTGCGAGATGATGCGGTGGCCCTGGCCTTCAAGGCGAAATTTGCCACCCTCGGAGACCTATATGAAGGCACACCCGCAGAACGCCAAGGCGCAATTTTAATTGATGCCCACTTTGCAGCCAATGCAGCCGGAGCCACTTGCACGGCTCGGCCGGAGGATACGGAATTAGCGGCCGATGGCTCGGTGCTAATTGCCTTCACCTCCGGTTCCACCAACAGCCTGGACGGTGGCCCCGATCGCCGCGTCTTTGTGGGGCCCCAAGGGGAAGGAGCCTATGAGTATGGTTGGGTTGCTCGCCTGGTGGAAGCTGATCAGGATCCGGCGGCCCTCACCTTCCGCTGGCAGTTGATCGCCACAGGTGGGGAACCGGCGGCCGGAGGTTTGGGGTTTGCCAATCCCGATAATTTGGCCTTTGACCCGGGGGGTGATCTCTGGATGGTGACGGACATGAGCGGCGATAAACAAAATCGTCCGGTTCCTGCCGATCGCCGCGACTCCCAAGGCCAGCCCCTGAGCCAATCGAATCTCAGGGCTATCTATGGCAACAATTCCCTTTGGTGGTTGCCAACGCGCGGGCCAGCGGCCGGTTTGGCAATTCCCTTTGCCTATGGGCCCATGGAAACGGAACTAACGGGGCCTTGCTTTTTGCCCGATCGCGCCACCCTACTGATTTCGGTGCAACACCCTGGCGAATTTGGCGGTACTCGTCGCCAGGATGCCACTCAAGTGGTGGAACTGGCGGTGATGGCCACCGATGGCACGCCTTTTATGCAGCGGCGCACTGTTCCGATTGGCTCCAATTGGCCGGAGGGTCATCGCAACCGACCGCCCAGACCGGGAATTGTGGCCATTCGCCGCGAAGATCTACAGCCCTTTTGCTAGTTGCACCCAATTTTGGGGGGTAGCTCTCCGGTTCGCTTGGATCCAAAAGATGCCAAAAGATGCCAAAAACTTGAGATGCCATCAAATTTGACTGGATTTGTCGAATTCGATCGAACTTGATCGAATCCTCCTGACCTTCCCGATTACCGATGAAATCAGGGGTTTCAGACCCTCCTTAACCGTAATTTTCGACAATCTTTTCCAAGACTCGGTTCCGCCTCTTGTCGGTTCGATCTATAATCGCCACAGGAAGTGTACTGACTCAGTAACACTTTCACTGGTATCGGTGTGAGGAAACGCGAATGAAACTGTTCTGGAATGCACTGCGCCTGAGCCCGGCTGCTGCTGGCCTCTCGCTGTTGCTCGCTCAAGGCGCTTTTGCCGGTGAAGCAACGACCCAAACCAATATTGACGCTAGCCCTTCGGCGATCGAGCTTGGCCTGCAAGACGATCTCGCCAGCATGGACCAAGTGACCTCCGTGTCGCAATTGTCCGACGTGCAACCCACTGACTGGGCTTTCCAAGCGCTGCAATCGCTGGTTGAGCGCTATGGTTGCATCGCCGGTTATCCGGACGGCACCTTCAAGGGCAACCGCCCCTTGAGCCGCTACGAGTTTGCCGCCGGTTTGAACGCTTGCCTCGATCGGATCAACGACCTGATCAAGGCTGCTACCGATCCCCTGGCCACCAAGGAAGATCTGCGCAAGCTGCAAAAGCTGCAAGAAGAATTCGCGGCTGAATTGGCTGCCCTGCGCGGTCGCGTGGATGCTCTCGAAGCCCGCACCTCTGAGCTGGAAGCTAACCAATTCTCCACCACCACCAAGCTGACCGGTGAAGTGGTGATGGCCGTGGCTGCTGGCCTGTCGGATATTGTTGGTGATGACGACAACGACGAAGCAGACAACGCCACCTTCTCGCACCGCGTGCGCTTGAACTTCAACACCAGCTTCACTGGTAAGGACTTGCTGCGCACCCGTCTGCAAGTGGGTAACGTGCCTCGTTACTACAGCAGCGAGACCAACATGGCTCGTTTGGCTTGGGAATCGAACACCAGCAACAACTTCATCCTGGATGAGTTGTACTACCGCTTCCCCCTGAACAGCGCCAACACCTGGCGCGCCTTCGTGGGTACGACCGGTCTGGACATCGACGATATCCACTACACCGCCAACCCCCTGTTGGAATCCTCGGCTGATGGCGCTCTGTCGCGCTTCGGTCGCTACAACCCCTTGTTCCGTCAGCCCCAAGGCGCTGGTATCGGTGTGAACTACAAGGGCGAACGTTTCCGCTTTGCCGCCAGCTACCTGGCCAGCGAAGCCAACGATCCCCAAACCGGTGCTGGTTTGTTCGACGGTAGCTACAGCGCTGCTGCGAGCTTGTACTACTCCCCCAGCAAGACTTGGGATATCGGTCTGCTGTATGCCTACGCTTACCACAGCACCGATGCTCGCACCCGTCCGAGCTTGACTGGTGGTACCGGTAGCTTCCTGGGCGACAACCCCTTCCGCGACCCCACCACCGCTCACAACGTGGGCGTGCAAACCACCGCGAAGCTGAGCAAGAACTTCGTGCTGAGCGGCTGGGCCGGCTGGACGTTTGCTAATGCTGAAGACAACGGCGATGGCAACGCTGACCTGTTCAACTGGGCTTTGACCTTCGCGTTCCCCGACCTGTTCAAGGAAGGCAGCGTGGGCGCTCTGATTGTGGGTCAACAGCCTAACCTGTACAACGCCGACAACACTGTTGGTGGCGAAGATGATGACAATTCCTGGCACATCGAAGCTCTGTACAAGTTTGCGGTTAATGACAACATCTCGATCACCCCTGGCGTGATTGTGGTGACCGATCCCAACAACGACAACGACAACGACACTGCTGTGTTGGGCGTGTTGCGGACTGTCTTCAAGTTCTAAGTTGCAACCCCACTGCCGCGTTGAAATGACGGTGTAGTGGCCAATCAAGCTGGGCGGCGATCTCCGATTGACTAGCCCAGCTTATTCAAGGGCAACTTTAGAAACAGTGCTTGGCTGAACCCGTTTGTGGGAGCCGGCACAATCCAAATGAAGCCATTTTCAAAAGAGTAAGTGTTACCCATGCACTTGCTCTTTTGTTTTGGTTGCTTTTCTGGGTGGGGGCGCTTGTGTGGCGCTTCCGTTGACGATCGGGATCCTGAAAACTTCAGGGCAGCGCGATCGTTCGGCGTGCCTTTGCCAGGTTTTCAACGGCTTGCGGAGTGCTTGAGGCATAATGGAAAAAGGTATCCTCTGGTTAGATGTTTGCTCTCGCATTGTGACCATTAGGGTGACCACGCGCCCAAAGCCAGCGTTTGGCCAGCGGAAATGTTCGTGCGATCGCCCCTGAGACGGAACTCAGGTTCTGTCAAGGGTTCCACCGGTTCACGGGTGGAGCCAGGGACTTTGCAAATCTGCCATCAGCCAGATCTTGATTCACTACCAGCGCAGCACCCCTTTGCCATGAGCCAATGCCATGGGCAAATGCGGTAACGAGTGCGCGACTTCGAGGGGCAACCTGTATGTCGAAATTTGACTCCCATCTCAAGTGTTCGTTTTGTGGCAAGTCCCAAGAGCAAGTCCGCAAGCTTATTGCTGGGCCGGGAGTCTATATCTGCGATGAGTGCGTAGATCTGTGCAATGAGATTTTGGACGAAGAACTCTTCAACGGTGGCACGGCAACCCAAGCGCCGCCTCGTCCTGAACCGGCTGAGCGGACGCGCACCCGCACTCCCCGCACCACACCCCATCGGGTACTGAAGCCCCGGGAAATCAAGAAATACCTCGATGACCATGTTATTGGCCAAGACGAAGCCAAAAAAGTCTTGTCAGTGGCGGTTTATAACCACTACAAACGGTTAGCCTGCTTGCAGGAAGCCGAAAATGGTCAGGGATCCGCAACAAGCCCCAGTAATCCTAGTGCGCCCGCTTTGGATGATGGGGTGGAACTCCAAAAGTCCAATATTTTGCTGATGGGCCCCACGGGGTGTGGCAAAACGCTGCTGGCTCAGACCTTAGCCAAAATTTTGGATGTGCCCTTTGCAGTGGCCGATGCCACAACCCTGACGGAGGCGGGCTACGTTGGGGAAGATGTGGAAAATATTCTGCTGCGTCTGTTGCAGGTGGCGGATTTTGACGTGGAGGAAGCCCAGCGCGGCATCATCTACATTGACGAAATTGATAAGGTAGCCCGCAAGAGCGAAAACCCCTCCATTACGCGCGACGTATCTGGGGAGGGGGTGCAACAGGCCCTGCTGAAGATGTTGGAAGGGACGGTGGCGAATGTGCCGCCTCAGGGGGGCCGTAAGCATCCCTACCAGGACTGCATCCAAATCGACACCAGCAATATTTTGTTCATTTGCGGTGGGGCGTTTGTTGGGTTGGAGAAGGTGGTGGAGCAGCGCACGGGCAAGAAGTCGATGGGCTTTGTGCGAGCGGGTGAAACCCAATCCCGGGAGCAACGCACGGCGGATACCTTGCGCCACCTGGAACCGGAAGACCTGGTGAAGTTCGGGATGATTCCGGAGTTTATTGGGCGGGTGCCGGTGCTGGCGGTGGTGGAGCCGTTGGATGAGGAGGCGCTGATTGCGATCCTGACGCAGCCGCGTAATGCGCTGGTGAAGCAATATCAAAAGCTGCTGCGGATGGATAATGTGCAATTGACGTTTGAGCCGGATGCGGTGCGGGCGATCGCCCAGGAGGCCTATCGACGGCGAACGGGGGCGAGGGCCCTGCGCAGCATTGTGGAAGAGCTGATGCTGGATGTGATGTATGAAGTGCCGTCGCGGAAGGATTTGACCCGCTGTCTGATTACGCGGCATATGGTGGAGCATCGATCGACTGCGGAGTTGTTGTTGCACCCGTCGTCGCTGCCGAAGCCGGAGTCTGCCTAGCCGGCCTAGGACTGGAACTAGCTCAGCTCATTGGGCTAATGGCTCGATCGAGCCTGATGTTTGGGGCTTGGCACCCGATCTCGAAGTTTGATCTTGTGATCTACTAACCTTTTTGCATTAACCTTCTTTGCTGCTCTGCAACCATGGCCTATGTGGAGGTGCGCGGAACAGCGCATTATTACGAGTGGATTCGACAGGGGGGCGCAACGACCCCAACCGGTCGGCCCATTATGGTGTTTTTGCATGGCTGGGGCGGTTCCGGGCGCTATTGGCGATCGACTGCGGCGGCCCTGAGCGATCGCTTCGATGCGCTGATTTATGACCTGCGGGGATTTGGTCGATCGCGCTTGCCCCAAGACCACCCCCCGGCCGATTCTCCTGACTACTGGTTGGAAGCCTATGGGGAAGATTTGATCGCGCTGCTCGATCGCCTGGGCATCACGGAGCCGGTGTATCTCAATGCCCACTCAATGGGGGCTTCGGTGGCCGTGTTGCTGATGCGGCAATCGCCCGATCGGATTCGGCAAGCCATCCTGACCTGTAGCGGCATTTTTGAATATGACGCGGCGGCCTTTGCGGCCTTTTACCGGTTTGGGGGCTATGTGGTGCAATTTCGCCCCCCTTGGCTGTCTCGCTTACCCCTAGCGCCACAACTGTTCATGGCGCGATTTTTGCACCGCTCCATTCCGATTTCGGAGCAGCGTGCTTTCCTGGAGGACTTTACTCAGGCCGATCGCGCGGCGGCCCTGGGCACGATCTTCACCTCCGTTAGCCTGCGAGCCGTGGAAGAGATGCCCGCTGCCTTTGCGGCCTTGCCTGTGCCGACCCTGTTGGTGGCGGGACAGTTTGATCAAATCATTCCGCCGCGTTTGGGACAGCAGGCCGCTGCACTCAACCCTCGCATTACCTACCGCGAGCTGACAGCCACGGGGCATTTTCCAATGCTGGAGGATCCGGAAACTTACCTAGCCACAGTGCGCCAATTCCTGCATGGATGAAGCTGAGGTGGACAAGGGTGTTGTGGGGTGATTCCCCTCAGCCTGCTGGAAGATCGGGCTTTAGAATGTGCCTGAGGGGAGCGGTGAACTCAGGTATCGATCAAAACCAGACCGTTCGTCGATTCAGGCTCAGTTTCCCGATCGCCCAATTTTGCCCCCTTGCCTCCGGTGCTCTATCCGGCTTCTGGCCCATGCTTGACCATGCCAACAGTTCGCCTACCGAGTTGCCACCCAAGTTGCCCGCACCCGCACCAGCAGAGGGATCGACGACCTTTTGGGGATCTTTGGTCAACGGGGCGATCGCGGCGGGCAGTGCCATTACCCTGTTGTGGTTGGGCTTGAACCTGTCGGAGTTGTCGCCATCGGGGGCAAATTATTTGGGCCCAGCCTTGAAGCTGAGCGAAGGCGTGGCCATTCCGCCTCTGGCCATGCAAGGCGGAGACCCTTACCTGCGGGCCTTGATGCGGACAATTTCCGTGAGCGAGGCGAATGGTCGCGATCCTTACGCGATGCTTTACGGCGGCCGACGGGTTCGGAACCTGAGCCAGCATCCCCAGGAATGCGTGACGATTTTGCTGGGGCCCAATATGGGCAATTGCTCCACGGCGGCGGGTCGCTATCAAATGCTCGATCGCACCTGGTTTGAAAAGGCGAAGGCCTATCACCCCGATCGCCACAGTTGGGGCGTTTTGGGCCGCTACAGTTTCGAGCCGGTTTATCAGGATTGGGTGGTCTATCGCTGGCTGAATGATCGGGCTGCTTGGGGGATCGATTTGCGTCAGGCCTTGCGCCAGGGCCAGCTCGATCGAGTGTTGCGCCGTTTGTCCGGGACTTGGACTAGTTTGGGCTACGGCATTGAAACCAACCGCATGACCCGTTTGCTGCCCAGTGCCTATCGTCAAATTTTGCGGGAAGAGTTGAAACGAACTCAGGGGCCCGCCCAACGCCCAGCCCAGTCCAGCCCTGCACCAACGCCCTAGCCAGATATGGCGTTCGATCGCGCCTCGCCACTGGGCCAGGGTTGTTGGGGCAACTTAGGCGACGCGCTCTTCAGTCACCAGAGTTAGGCTAGCCCAGGCTCCTTGGGCATCGTAGCTGCGGATCAGCCGTTGGCGCAGATTGGGGTTGATTAGCCAACCGGCCTCCAAAAAGAGCGGCTGTCGATAATTGAGTTGCGTGGGAAAGGTGGCCGAAATCCCGTTGGGCAGCAGGAGCACCGTGCTGTTGCCTGCGCGGAACTCCAGCCGATTCCCCACGATCGCCGCGTCAGAGCCGATCGCCTGATTCCCGAACTTGAGCGTTTGCACCAGTCGATCGCCCGATCGCCGAACTTCCAAGTGCGACATGCCTGTTTGGGCCGGCTGAAAATCGGGATAGACCGTCACCCACTGTCCTTGCCAAACCCCTGGCAGCGCGGTTAACAGCGCTTCAGGCGTGAGCGGCTCCCCCGGCGGCAAGGTTGGCATAGGATTCAGGGTTTCCCGAATCAGGGAAAGGGGCATTAACTGCGCCGCCTTGTCGTAGCGAATCACGACCCGCACCCGCAAGGGCCGAGCCACCAATCCCAACTCAGCCCCAAATTCGGAAAAGGGCCCTAATTGCATGGAACCTTGGGAAAATGCGCCGGTTTCGAGGGCTAAGAAGCCTCGCCCCAGGTTGCTGTAGGTGAGTTCCAAATCTTGAACGGGGGCAGCGGTTTCGATTTCGGGAAACTGTCCATCGGCCGTGGGGGCAAATTGGCGCACTCGCTGATAGACAGTTTTGCCACCTTCGAGGGGGGTAATGCTGGTGATGCTGGGGCGATCGCTGAGGAGTTGTCCTTGGTCATCCACCGTGGCAAAGGAGCCGTACCACTCACCCACGTTCTCTAGCAAGCAGTCCCAGGTCGATCGCATGGCCCATAGCAGAGAGAGGACTCCATCGATGGTATCGTAGTACCCGCAACGTTTCGAGACATTCATGGACTCGCCACAGCCCTTGCGCCGCACCAAAATCGTCGCCACCATTGGCCCCGCCACTAACACGCCCGATGTGTTGCGATCGCTCATTGAAGCCGGTGCCACGACGCTTCGCCTCAACTTCTCCCATGGCAGCCATGCCGATCACCAGTCCAACATTAAGCTGATTCGGCAAATCTCCTTTGAGCTGAATCAGCCGGTGGCGATTCTGCAAGACCTTCAGGGCCCGAAAATTCGGCTCGGCAAATTTGCTGAAGGGTCGATCGTGTTGCAAAAGGGCGATCCCTTCGTGCTCACCAGCCGGGAAGTGGTGGGCACTCAGGACGCAAGCTCCGTCACTTACGATTTGCTGGCGGAAGAAGTGCCTGAAAATGCCACGATTTTGCTCGATGATGGGCGCGTGGAAATGGTCGTGGAACGGGTTGATCGAGCCAAGGGCGATCTCCACTGTCGCACCATTGTTGGCGGCCGCCTCTCGAACAACAAGGGCGTGAACTTCCCCGGGGTTTACCTGTCGATCAAAGCTTTGACCGACAAGGATAAAGAAGATTTGATGTTCGGCCTCGATCAAGGGGTCGATTGGGTGGCGTTGAGCTTTGTGCGCAATCCCCAAGACGTGCTGGAAATCCGCGAAATGATTGCCAGCCGGGGCAAAAACGTGCCCGTGATCGCCAAAATCGAAAAGCACGAGGCGATCGAGCAGATGGAGGCCATCCTCTCCCTTTGTAACGGGGTGATGGTGGCGCGGGGCGATCTGGGGGTGGAACTGCCTGCCGAAGACGTGCCCGTTCTGCAAAAACGCTTGATTCGCACGGCTAATCGTCTGGGCATCCCGATCATTACGGCCACCCAGATGCTCGACAGCATGGTCAGCAACCCGCGGCCCACCCGTGCGGAAATTTCCGACGTGGCGAATGCCATTTTGGACGGTACTGATGCGGTGATGCTGTCCAACGAAACCGCTGTGGGTCAATATCCCGTGGAAGCTGTGGCCACCATGGCTCGGATTGCCGTGCGGATTGAACAGGAGAAATTCCAGTTCGATTTGGAAAGTGCTGGGCGATCGATCCCGAACGCGATTTCCAAGGCCGTTGGGGACATTGCGGCCCAGTTGGATGCAGCGGCGATCGTAACCCTTACCAAGTCCGGAGCCACCGCCCGCAACGTTTCCAAATTCCGCCCCAGTACGCCAATTTTGGCCGTCACGCCCCATGTCAACATTGCCCGCCAATTGCAATTGGTGTGGGGAGTGCGGCCGCTGATGGTGTTGGATTTGCCATCTCCCACCCAAACCCTGCAAGCGGCGATCGGGCTGGCCCAAGAACAGTACGTTCTGCGCGAAGGGGATTTGGTGGTGATGACCGCCGGTACGTTGCAAGGCATCTCCGGTTCCACAGACTTGATCAAAGTAGAAGTGGTGACCTCCGTGTTGGGCCGTGGCCGTGGCATTGGCCAAAGCTCCGTTAGCGGTCGGGCCCGGGTGGTGAAAAATCTGATGGATGCCAACTCCCTGGAAGCGGGCGAAATCCTTGTGGCTCCTGCTACCAGTGTTGATTGCATTGAAGCGATTCGCCGTGCCGGTGGCGTGATTACCGAAGATGGCAGCCTGACGGGGCACGCCGCCACGATCGCCCAGCGGTTGGGCATTCCCGTAATTGTGGGTGTGGATGCGGCCACCGATGCCATTCGTGACGGGGCGATCGTGACCTTGGATGCACCGCGCGGAGCCATCTACTCGGGAGCGGTGGGAGCCATCAGCGAATAGTTCGCGAATCGTTTGCGAGCGACTCATTGAATTAATTAGTTAGTTCAACGAGAGGAGCGGGCTGGGGGTGACCCGGGCGATCGCCCTGTGGCGATCAAAAAACTGACCCCCGCCCTTTCCAAATCAGAGTTCAACCGGCAAAATACTGGCATCCCCCCGCCTGGTCAGCCCCGATCGCCAAAAGTTGGATCATCTCCACGGGCGAACCAAGTGGCGGGAAATGATCGATCCTGCTTTGGCGTGTGAAGCTGGCCGAAAATAAGCCAGTCACGAAAAAAGCAGACCGCGAATAGCAGATAGCCAGACGGTTAGATAGTCAGACAGTCAGACACGGATAAAAAACAGATGGGGTAAACGCTGGGCGAGAAGTCGTTTAACCAGTTGCAATGCTGGGTCAACCTCTCAGCCCCATTCAACTCAACCCAATTCAATTCAGCCCTTGTCCTTGGAGCCTGGTAATTCTTTACCAAAGGTTCATACGGAATGGGCGAAAGTTCATCCTAGCTTTACAGACAGCTAGGGGTTTTCGCATACCCTTAAAGTTATGAAAGTGCTGAAAACGCAATAAGGGCTAAAAACTCCATTGCATTCACGCGCTTGCGGACAAAACAAAAAAGTCACCCCTTTGGGGTCTCCGCAGCGTGCCATCTCTGTCTGACATCTCTGACAATCTCCACAGACCCTGCTCTAACTCTCTTTTCCTGCTCTAACTCTCTTTTTACGACAACGGTTCATTGGGTGAGTGTGATTGACACACCACCCCTTTTTTTGTCTCTGGATTTTTTTGTCTCTGGGTTTTTGGTGTAGCGTTGCTGATCTTGTGCTCTGGCTGGCTGAAAAATCGCCGGGGAATGGTGGATCAGCCTATTGAGCGTCGATCGACCTTGCTCAGAATCGAGAGCGTGAAATGGGCAACTAGCCTGTTCAGCCTAGGCTCCATCGCGATCGAGCAGACCTGAGGGCGGAGACCCGTATCGAGACCCCTAGAAGGTATTTGGCGCAACTCGCTAGAATCAAGGTTGTTTCAGGTCATTCACAAGCCATAGGACGCGCATGATCCCGACTGTTATCGAACAATCTGGCCGCGGCGAACGCGCTTTTGATATTTATTCCCGGTTGCTGCGGGAGCGCATTGTGTTTTTGGGAACGGCGATCGATGCGGATGTGGCCAACTCGATCGTGGCGCAGCTCCTGTTCCTTGACGCGGAAGATCCCGAACAGGATATCTACCTGTACATCAACTCCCCTGGGGGTTCGGTGACGGCTGGCATGGGCATCTATGACACGATGAATCACATCCGCCCGAGCGTTTGCACCATCTGCGTCGGGCTGGCGGCCAGCATGGGAGCGTTTTTGCTCAGTGCCGGTGAAAAGGGCAAACGGATGAGCTTGCCGAACTCCCGAATTATGATTCACCAACCCTTGGGCGGCGCACAGGGCCAAGCAACGGATATCGAAATCCAAGCTAAGGAAATTCTGTATCACAAGGCCAATCTCAACCGTTGCCTGGCGGATCACACGGGTCAACCCCTGAGCCGCATTGAAGAGGACACGGAACGTGATTTCTTCATGTCGGCTGGAGAAGCCCAGGACTATGGCCTGATTGACCAGGTGATTAATCGTCGGCCGTCGGCTTCGGAGCCGTTGGTGGCTGCGGTTTAGGATGCGGCGGCGCTGCGGCGTGGCTGAGACTGTGTAACCGGCGCTGCATGATTTGCACCGTGGGGCGATTGGCTTGCAGTGATGAAAAGGCTGAGGGCGCGGAATTTGGCATTGAATAGCCAACGATCGCGCGGGGGCAAGGGGCTTAAGCCCCTTGTCTGTTTTTGTGGGCCCCTGGTCTGCTTTTGGGGGATGAGGATAGGGCGAGCCGTTGCCTTGAAGATGGCTGGCTGGGTTTGATGTTTCTAGAGGCGCAGGGCGATGTGGTTGTCGATGCGTGCGATCGAGCCGTCGGGGCCGATCGCCCCAAATTGTTGGCAATAGTCCCGCACGATCGGGGGCAATTGCTGAAACTCAAAGAGCGTATCCCCATTGGCCACATCGGCCCAGAAATTCCGTAACTGGGGAGCCAGCAAGAGCGCTTCGTCTTGCGACAGCCCCAAACCGCCATACATCAACATTTTCAACATAAACGGCGGACTCCGATCGCCCATCCACTGCCGAGAAAGGGCGGGCAAATCTTCCCAACCGGGAACAGACTTCACGCGGCCCGATTCCACCTCCAACCAAGGATGACCCGCGCGATCGCGCCGTAAGGTGACCAAGCGGAATGGATGGGGGTAACTGACTAAGGAGCCGGTGGTGATGTCATAGAGTCCGTCAGCTTCGGCAATGTCCTGCACATGGAGATGGCCTGTAAAAACTAACTGGATCCCGGCCGATCGCAGCTTTTGGCGCAGTTCGATCGCGTTTTGGAGCATGTAGCGACTGCCCAGGGGGTGAGTCGCCTGTTCCGGCAAATGTTCCACCACATTGTGATGCACCATCACCAGGGTCAGATCCTGCGGGTTGAGCTGGGCGAGGGTGCGATCGAGCCAGGCCATTTGCTCCGCATCGATCGCCCCAACAATTTCCTTGCCATCCTCTGAAAGTTGATTGGAATTCAGACCAATCAGTTTCAGGCCGGGCAACAACTCTTGAATGTAATAGGGCTGCGGAGAATCCCCATAGCCAAAGTCCCGATACAGCGTCACAAACTCCGGCAGGGTCGTGATGCGTGGGTAACTCGATTGGGCAGGAAAATCATGGTTGCCCGGAACCACATAAACCGGGTAGGGCAACTGTTTCAGCCGTTGCACCAACCACTGATGATTTTCTGGCTCGCCATGTTGAGTCAGGTCACCAGGCAACAACAGGAAATCTAAATTTAGTAGCTCCAGTCGCTCCAGGATTTGCTCCAGGGCCGGAATCGCCACCTCCACCAAGTGAAATCGACTCGGATGATCCCAAACCGTGTGGGGCAAAGCGACATGTAAATCGCTGATGACGGCAAAGCGGCAAGGGCGATCGGGCCACGGGGCGATCGGGGAGGACATAGGAAGCGATGAACGGGGGCTGAAGAACTGGACAAGGACGATCCCCGCTCAAAAACGAGTATAGCCTTGCGTTTCCGCCCCCGGGTGCGATCGGGCCTAAAGCAAGCAATCTGTAGTGATTTTTAAATCGTTATTAACGCATGTGCTTATTAAACGATGAAACATGGATTGATTCGAGGGCTGGACTGATGACTACCAAGGCTTTTGGTTCTAAATGAGGAAAATAAAATAATTTTCGTCAAGTATGTTGCAAGAAAAGTTTACATAGTGTTACACTGTGAAACACAGGGCAACAAACAGCCCCCACATCCTTTGGAGCAGTGCCATGTACACCACCGTTAACGAAACCGGCCAACTGAACAACTACGCCAAAGAGCCGAAGATGTACTACGCGCATTACCCCACCTTCTGGGAACAGCGCCGCTACGCACAACTGGGTGGGGCCGCTGTCTTATTCCTGGGGCTAACTTTGGCAGTTGCCTTCGCTGCATCCTCAGTGGTCTAAGGTGTTGTAATCTTCAGGCTTGGTGTTAGTAAAGTCAGCAGTTTTCTGCGCCCCTCGCAGTCATGATTGACTTCTGAGCCTGTTGATAACCCACAACAATAATTCATGGTGATTTCTTAAAGTGACAGTCTGCGATCGTCGTTCGCAGTAATGACTTGCCACTACAACTGTTAGTCATTGCGAGTCACAGTCGCTGGCAATGAGTCAATCGCCACAAATAATACGAAAGTCACCTCAATGGTTAACACTGAGGTGACTTTTGTTGTTTTTAAGACTTGAATGGGAATTGCCAGCCTGCTTTTGCCGTAACTCCTGCTCTTTCCTGAAGTGGAGGAGAGACAGAAATAATGTTGATCACTCAATTACTTCGTCAAGACTCATCCTTCTTCTGTTTTGAGGATGCCTGTGAAAGGGGCAACAAGGGGCTAGATGAGTGCAAAAGATCGCATGATTGACTAGAGACTGATCGGGTGATCGTTGGGGATTGATTGGACTGAATCCCAATCAATGGTCATCAATTACTACTGTGAACTGATGAGTCTGGATCGTAGAACTGGCTCAACGCTTTCTATGTAAATTCTATGCAAAATCTGAAGGGATCGTTGTGGCGCTATTGGGCAGCGGATTGGGAATCATGTCGCCTTCTTGCCACTGTTGAACTTGGGAAAAGAGGTTGCGAACGGTTTCTTGAAAGGCTTCTCGGGTCACTTCAATGCCCTGCATCACATCACCGGGGATGTCGAAAAACACGAGGCTATCGATCGTTTCCATTGCCATCAGTTGAAACAGGATATGCGTGACGGGAAACGGGGCGGCCATCAAGTTGGGATCTTTGGTGGGCATGGGGCCGCGGGCTGCGTCTTGCAAGGTGGGAAAGGCGTAGACCACATTTTTCTCGATTCCCTGTTCGCGGCGGTTCCCGAGGGTGATGCGCACCCAATCGCCATTCAGGGTTTGTAGGATGTAGTAGTCTTCGCGACTCAGTTGGTTGGCGAAGTAGATCAATGCTGGGGCGATCGCGGCAACGATTTCGGGAGTTTGACCGTCTTGGGGGGCATTGTCGATCAGAATTTGAATTTGGCTTTCAATATCCATAGGTTCAATGAAAAAGACGAAAAATGACGGTCAAGCTAGGCAGGGCGGGCGGCGGCTTTGGCAATCGCCCTAGTAACAGTCCTAGCAACGATCGCTCGTGCCACAACCATCGTTGCGCTCGGCCGCAAGCATTGTACTTGCGAATTTTGTGGCAAGTTGTTGGGGGCTAATTGGGGTTACCGATCGCACAGGCAGCGTAATCGCTCGTGGTGGTCATCGCTGAGTCGATTATGCTTGTCATGGTAAACCGTTCCGTAGGACATCTCCGGAGTCTTGGGGTGGCATCAGTCGCAATGGTCGGTTGTAATGTTGGCATCAGACGAGAGTTGTAGGGGCGTGGAATCGACGATCGATTTATTGCAGCGGGAGTTGCGGTCAGGAACGACGGCTCCAGAGGCGGTTTGTACAGCGGTGGCCGATCGAATTGCGGCGGAAGTCGATCGCATCTGTACTGAAAGTCGTCGGATCCAGTCTTCCGGGGATGTGTTGGGTTGGGCCCACAGCCTGGCTCGTCACCGATTGCAACAGAATTTGCGCTATTACCAGTTGGGATCCCAACGCGGCCGAGCCGAGTTGCACAGTACCCTCAGCGCCATCATTTACCGATACATTTCCCCAGCCCGATCGCGCACGAGCTATCAAGCGCGGCTGTTGGCGATCGAGGATTTCCTCCAGGGATTTTACGTGGAGGCGCTGGGGGCCTTTCGGCGCGAAAACCAGTTGCCCCCGGACTACACCCCTCGGGTACGGCTGGAGTTGGCGGAATATATGGCGTTTGTGGAGCGCTACGCCAAGCGCCGGATTCCGTTGCCCGGTGGGCGATCGCAGCAGTTAATTGTGTTGCGGGCCCAAACCTTTGCCCGTCAACAGCCCCCGGAAACTTCGATCGACATGGATCAGGCCGCCGAAAGCGCCAGTGATAGCGGTGAGGGCTACTCCTGGGATGATGCATCGGTGCAGCAAGTGCGCGATCGAATCAGCGCCAAGGAATCCACCGATGTGATGGATGGGGCCCTGCGCCAGGCGGTTGTGGATGAATTAATTGCTTATCTGCGCGATCGCAACCAAGAGGAATGCGTTAACTATTTGGTGCTGCGATTAAAAGACTTATCCGCCAGCGAAATTGAAAAGGTGTTGGGGCTGGATGCTCGTCAGCGCGATTACTTACAACAACGTTTCAAATATCACCTCATTCGCTTTGCCTTGCTCCACCGTTGGGAATTGGTTCACCAGTGGCTTGATGTGGATTTGGAGCGCGATTTAGGCTTAACCCCTCGTCAATGGGAAAGTTTGCTCAATCAACTGGGCCCGGAAATTACCAAATTGGTGGAGCTAAAACGCGCGGGATCAGACGATCGAACCGTAGCCCAAGCGATGGGGATCAGCGCTTCTCAAGTGCAAAAGCTATGGTTCAAGTTGCTGGAAACCGCTTGGGAAATTCGTAATCGCACAGAGTCCGGAACGAGGAGGGGGACAGATGAATAGCAACTTAGATAGCGTTCCCGGTGCGTTGCAAGCGCAGCTCTTGGGCCAGTTATTGGATGTGGCCAAGGAACTCGACCCCACAACCACCCCTGATCAGTCCCGATCGCCTGAGCCGATTGAACTTGGGGCAACCCAGCTTGAGCCGATCGAGATTGATCAGGCGATCGAACAGGCCCTCGCTGCCCATGCCTTCGATCCCGCTGACCTCCTAGAGGGCGACTTTTCTGCCCTTGCGGATCCGGCGATCAACCCCGCACCAGCGCGATCGCTATCTCCCAGCGATTTATCGGTTGCGAATCCTATGCTCGAACTTGATGCAATGCCCGTCGTTGACCAGCGCTATCACGCCCTGCTGAAACAGCGGTTGATTCTAGAAGCCTCCCAGCGCCCTCCCCTGTTTCCTTGGGAGTCGTCTGAAGCGGCGCTAGATTATCGCGACACTTACGAGGACGCGCCCTCGATCGCCCAAGCTCCCCAAAATCCCTGGCTACGGCAGTTCCAGCAGCTCAACCTGCCCACAAACCTGCCAGCGGATTTGGCCGAACGACTCTTAGCCGCTTGTCAAACCGTTGCCGCCCAGGCTCTCAAAGAAGGCGTAGCCCTCATGCAAGCCGTGGATGAGCTATTTCCCGACCAAGATCGCCTGCTGAATGCCCAAGCCTCCGTCGTGTTGCGCTGGGCAACGGCCGTGCGTACCGGTGCTGCCAATCGTTTTCCCATGGAATATGTGGAATATGATCGCGCCAACCCCCAGCAGCAAATGACCATTGCCCTGTTGGCCGCGCGGGAACTGCTGAACCGCCTGACCCTCGAACTCAGCGCCAAAACCCCCCAGGTCACCCAAGAATGGCTAGCTGACGGTGGTGCTTTGCGAATTGAGGCCCACTACATCCCCCAAGCCGATCGCCCTGCCTTGAACCTAACCCTCCGGCTTCCCGGCACGGGCACTGCCACCCTCAACGGCCCGCAAGCCTCGGTGCAAGCGGCTGGGGAAGGCCTCCTGCGCCTGTCCATGCGGAACGTCAAACCGGGCGATCGCTACCGGCTGTCCGTGGCCCAAGTGGGCGAAACGGAGCTTCCTCCCTTGACCTTCACGATTTTGGTGCGCTAACAGCCACGGGCAAACAGCCACGAGCAAACAGCCACGAACAAACAGCCACGAACGAACAGCCACGAACGAGCGGCCCGGGCAACTGGCCGTGAGCGATTCGCCGTGAACTGAGATCCCGTCAAATTGCGGGCATGACTCAAGAGCACGACTCGGGAGCATGAACCAGATTTAGCAACTTGCCTGTTGTAAAAGTAATCAAGTCAGGCGATACACTAAAGGACGGGCGATCGCACGATCCAGCGACCTATCCATCGCCCGCCCTGAGGTCATCCCTCCAAGGAAAATCCTCATCCGTTTTGCTAAATCCAGAACGCTCGCCATGACCCTACCCCTCACTGTTGAAAACGTCGAAACCACCCTTGATGAACTGCGCCCCTACCTGATGGCTGACGGCGGCAACGTTCAGCTTGTTGAAATTGACGGGCCCGTTGTCAAGCTGCGTCTCCAAGGTGCTTGTGGTTCTTGTCCCAGCTCGGCCATGACCCTGCGGATGGGCATTGAGCGTCGTCTGAAGGAAGTGATCCCCGAAATTGCCGAAATTGAACAAGTGGTTTAAGGCGTTTGCCTGAGCCTTCGGTTTGAGCCTCAAAACTGAAACCTTCGACGCTCAAAAGCAAGTCAGCACAGCAACTCAATACACAACCAAGTACAACTGATCGATCGCTGATAAAACAAGGGGCTTTTGCTCCTTGTTTTCTTGTTTGATTTTCCTGTTGTGGATTATTTTCTGTGAATTATAGTACATTCAATTAGGAATGAGACAGCATGACCTACAGCAAAGACCTCAGACAACGAGTCTTGGCTGCGGTTGCGCAGGGAATGCCTCCCACAACCGCTAGTCGTACCTTCCAGGTGAGTCGAGCCACTCTGTACCGCTGGTTAGAGAATCCAACCCCCAAGCCCCTACCCAAGATTCGGACTCGCAAACTCGATCCCAAAAAGCTCCTCGACCATGTGCGACGTTACCCTGATGCCCGCCTGCGAGACCGAGCTGCTGAATTTGGGGTTTGTCCCAGTGCGATCAGCTATCGACTCAAGCAACTGAAGGTGACTTGTAAAAAAAACAGCTTCGCTATCGACAACGCTGCCCGCACCAACGCCAGCTCTACCTCCGTCAGTTACGGGCGCTGAAACAGGCCGGCTGGTCGATTGTCTACTGCGACGAAAGCGGATTTGAGCCAGATGCCCCTTGTTTGTACGGCTGGTCACCCCGAGGGGTTCCCGTCTATGGAGAGCGGAGTGGCGAGCGTCGTCCAAGAGAAAACCTGCTGGCCGCTCGAACTCGCCAAGAGTGGTTAGCGCCGTTGTTGTTTCCAGGTTCAGTGACAGCGCAATTGTTTGAGCAGTGGTTAAGCGAACAGTTAATTCCGTCGCTGCTTCAACCCTCGGTTTTAGTCCTGGACAATGCTGCGTTTCATCGACCCCACAGGGTAACGGAGTTAATGGAGCAGGCCGGTCATCGAGTGTTGTTTCTGCCGCCTTATTCTCCAGACTTCAATCCGATTGAAGGGGATTTTGCGGCCCTCAAGAAGAAGCGAGCCTATGAGTCAGACGAGACATCCCTGGATGAGCTGGTGGCATCGTACCAGCCCCAAGCAGGTAGACTGTCTCGTTCTTATTTGAAATGACTATATTTTCTGCAAATTTTCTTGCTTAAGCTCTCTTCAAAATCCAAAAACTTAGCCATCTAAAAACTAAAATTAGATACAGCCTTTACTTAAAATAATTAGCACGTCATATCGCAAATGCCATGAATCAACGGTTCGGTGGGCACTGCCCACCCTACAGACTAAAATTAGATAGTAGAAGTTTTTCTGAAAATATTTTAGTAAAACAGTTTAAACATAAACAGGCAAGGAACGTCAGCTCCTTGCCTGGTCAACAGTTGTGCCGTTTGGCAGTCTAAATTACTTCAGCGTGGTTTCAGATATCCATGGAGATTCATCGATCGATGTTCCGTGCAATCCATTGATTGATAAATTAAGTCAAATTAATCAATGCAATAAATTCAACCGGAGTTAACTAGACCTGATTAGGACTGCTTAGATCTTTGGGTGAGTCTCAATGAAGCTGAATCCGAATAGGTCTGGATGAATCGCAGTGGGAGAATTTATGTGCCTCAGCCGATCGGCAGTTGATTGTTTGATCTGGCGAGCGAAATTTGCAAATTTGATGGGTAACAGCGCCCACGTCATCTCACGCGATCGCTTGAAGTTTGGCAAGCCAATTAATGTGCGCTTGATGGGGCTGCTGGTCTTAATCGTTAGTCCATTCTTCGTGACTGAGCAGGTCTCCCACGCAGTCCCGGAGTAGGTAGTCACACCGCTCTAGCTCAAACTCCACACAAGTCCATTCCCGAGGCGGAATAAATTGGCAGAGGACATAGAGGGGCTGATGACGATCCACGTTTCCCGTTTCCACGAGATGGCGGGCTTCGTCTCGGATCTCGTCGATCGAGTAACGCAGTTTCGTTTGCAGCATATAGAAGGCCCTCTTGGCGATCGATTCGGATGGTTCGGTATGGCTCGATTCAAATGCACCCTACTGTAACGCACCAAATTTATCTATGGCTGTTGCTTAGTAGCGGGCAATACTGAACTTTTACCTATTCTCATCCTTGCCTGAGGGCTTAGCACAGGTCTGGCCGTTAAAAATTCTTAAAGACTGCGACTGTCCTGCAATATTTGATCATCCCCCTTATCATGGCTCTTGGATCGTGACTGGGCGGGTCGATCGAATCCGTCACGTCACTGGGCAGCCTCAGTCAAGCTCTGGAGCCGTGGGCAATGGCAATGGTTGTGAATAGTTGCCAGATAGTGGCGCGAAGAGTGGCGCGAGCAGTGGCCGGAGGCAAAAAGTACCCAATTTGGCCCATAAACCGCAAGCACCGGAAGATCCATGGGACTCATCTTCCAGTGCTTGTGGTGGGTGATGCTATGCGCTAGCTAAAAGGTTGGCTGTTCCCGATCGGGCAGCCCTGGGCTTGCGCTGCCTAGGAGGCGATCGCCCCTCTTGTTTGATAACAACCTAATTGCAACGGGCAGATGGCGCGCTAGGGTGAAGGCCTAGCTAGCGATCGTGCGAGGAGTGCCCTCAAGGGCTTGGTCTTCACTATCAAAAATTTCAAATACGGAATCCATCATGGTGACCTCGAAAACCAGCTTGGCTTCGGGGTGTACCTGACAGAGGCGAAAACTGCCTTTTTCCTTATCGGCATCCCGCATCCCGGCAACGAGCGAGGTGAGGCCAGAACTGTCAATGAAGTTGACCTTGCTGAGATTCACGACGATATGAGGACTCAGCTTAGAAATACATTCTTGCAGTTTGAGGCGAAATTGCCAGGCTGTCGTAATGTCCAGCCGTCCTTCAGGGGTGAGAACAATTACCGTCGTGCCATCTTTGGTCGTGTGGGTCTTCTGCTCCATGATGGATTGTTCGCTCTTGGGGGACTAGGAAGGGGGCTGGCCGACAGATCGTGTTGAGGACAGCGGCGGATCGGCAAGCACTTCATGACCATACCCAAACTCGGGGGCCAGTGGACGTGCAAAGAACGATCCCGGTCAGGACACGGAGATCGAAACAAAGCTGGGGGCTTGATGCTTCGATTTGATCGCACCGGCTACGAGCACCACGCAATCGGAAGCAGCGCTCGACAGGTAAGTCTCCTTCGGATTGTATCACGGCACCCCAGGAGACTTAAGTGGTCTCGGAGTGCCGTTTTCCCCAAGCTGCTAGGCAAGTCCAGGCACTTGAGGGGGTGCATTGAGCCAATCCTGCGGCTTCAGGAAGATCTCATAGAGACTCGCTTCCCGCGTGTTGGGGTCGGGCTGGTAGCCATATTCCCAACGCACGAGTGGCGGCAAAGACATCAAAATTGACTCTGTGCGACCGTTGGTTTGCAGCCCGAAGATCGTGCCGCGATCGTACACCAAGTTAAACTCAACGTATCGTCCCCGACGATAAAGCTGGAAATTTCGCTCCCGATCGCCATATTCCTGGGACTGACGACGCTCAACGATCGGCACATAGGCCGGTAGGAACGCTCGGCCGCAATCTTGCACGAAGCCGAACAACTCTTCCCAATTGCGCTGAGCTGGCACGCCCACTTGCTTGCTGTGTTGGGCGGCGGGGCCTTGGGCATCGGGGCCACGATAGAGTTCGTTGGTGCCGTCTTGGTAATCGAAGAAGATGCCGCCAACCCCACGGGTTTCATTGCGGTGCTTCAGGAAGAAATATTCATCGCACCAGAGCTTGAAGGTGTCGTAGTAGTGCGGATTGTGGCGATCGCACGCATCCTTCAGGGTTTGGTGAAAATGCACCACATCTTCCACAAAGGGGTAGTAGGGGGTGAGGTCAATGCCGCCTCCAAACCACCACACGGGGCCCGCTTCAAAGTAGCGGTAGTTGAGGTGAACCGTGGGGATGTAGGGACTTTTGGGGTGCAGCACCATGGAAGTACCGGTGGCGTAGAAGCCATGGCCGGCCGCTTCCGGGCGCTGGGTCAAAATCGAAGGGGGCAATTGGGTTCCCCACACTTCCGAGAAGTTGACTCCGCCTTGCTCAAATACGCCGCCGTTGGTGATGACGCGCGATCGCCCGCCGCCCCCTTCGGGCCGCTCCCAGGCATCTTCACGGAACTGACCCGCCCCATCGGCGGCCGTCAGTCCCTGGCAAATTTCATCTTGAATTTGGCGCATCCATTGGCCAACCCGTTCACGGGAGTCGGCTGGCGGTGCGCCCGCAACCATGGGTTGGGCCTGGCCGTTGGCCTCGGGATGGGTGATCGATGACTTGGCGGGGGTTGCGAATGCGGTCATAGCTAATGTCTAACGCAGTTTGTTAGGAAGCTTTAGGAAAAGGAAACGCCCGCGATCGACCTAAATTTAGGAACTCCCTCAGCCTGGGACGGGGGACGGCGATCGATCTTGGTAGAAAACAGGTTCTGGCGGTTGGGTCAGTTTCCTCACCCAAACGACAACCAGTGCCACGGTTGCTATTGACCCTCTAGCGTACCGGAGGCCCCTAAAAGTCCGGCCAAGCAGTCGTAGAACTTAACAATTTTGTTGTAATCCTGCTGCTGAGTCGGAATTAATCGTTGGTATGAGCGCTCGATCGCCCCCGATCGCCTAAGCTGCCGCCTGCCAACTTCCCTTAACAAGACTGGGATCAACAGGGGGATCAGCTTGAAATTGATGAGCGCCCAGAGCCATGAGAGCGACTCAAACAGATACTCAAATCAATACCCAAACAGAACTCAAACAATACCCAAACAGAACTCAAACAGATGGAGAAGCAACTTCTAGAATCCAACCCAGACCCCTGAGCACCGAGCCTCCCCAGATTTCCCCAGTCTCGATCTTGCAAGCCCTGAGAACAATCAGAACATTCAGAACATAAGCAGCCTTCTGCTCGATCGGTAGCAGCCCACCGGCAAACGGTAAGATTTCAAAACATACAAACTCTGAGTACAAATCCTTAGAATCACCCAAAAGTTCCTGAATCCCCCCGACTCGCTGCCATGGCCGAACCATCGGCCCCCGTAGTCCGAGCTTTGGAAACTTCAGTGAATTCGGGATCTCTGAGGGATCTGTTCGGGATCTCTTTTAGCCTCAGCTTCCGATTAAGACTCAGCTTTCGACTCAGCTACGCCAACGAATTCCCACTCACCCATGACTGCTACCGCCCTCAGTCCCGAAGCCGTGCTTGAGATTTTGCGCCCCGTGGAAGATCCGGAACTGCGCAAAAGCCTCGTTGAGTTGAACATGATCCGCAACGTCAGCATCGATGGCGGCGCTGTGCGGTTCACCCTGGTGCTGACAACCCCCGCTTGCCCCTTGCGGGAATTTATTGTGGATGACTGCAAGCGGGCGGTGAAAACCCTGCCCGGCGTGGAGTCGGTGGACGTGGAAGTGACGGCCGAAACGCCGCAACAAAAATCCTTGCCCGATCGCGCGGGGATTTCCGGCGTGAAAAATATCCTGGCCGTGTCCAGCGGCAAGGGCGGCGTGGGCAAAAGCACCGTAGCCGTGAATATTGCCGTTTCCCTGGCCCAATCGGGGGCCAAAGTGGGGCTAATTGATGCTGATATTTATGGGCCCAACGTGCCAACCATGCTGGGTTTAACCCAGGCGGAAGTGATGGTGCGGCCAGGGCAGGGGCAAGGACAAGACATCTTGGAACCGGCGGAAAACCACGGCGTGAAGATGGTGTCCATGGGCTTCTTGATTGACCCCGATCAACCGGTAATTTGGCGGGGGCCGATGCTGAACGGCATCATTCGCCAATTCCTGTACCAAGTGGACTGGGGCGAGTTGGACTACTTAATTGTGGATATGCCGCCTGGAACGGGGGATGCCCAGTTGACCATGGCCCAAGCTGTGCCCATGGCGGGGGCGGTGATTGTGACCACGCCCCAAACGGTGTCGCTGATTGATGCGCGGCGCGGGCTGAAGATGTTTCAGCAGCTCAGTGTGCCGGTGTTGGGGATCGTGGAAAATATGAGCTACTTCATTCCGCCGGATCTGCCCGATCGCCAATACGACCTATTTGGTTCGGGTGGAGGCAAAAAGACAGCGGAAGAATTAGCAGTGCCGCTGCTGGGCTGTGTGCCTTTGGAAATGCCTGTGCGGGAAGGGGGCGATCGGGGTGTGCCCATTGTGGTGTCGGCTCCGGATTCGGCCTCAGCCCAGGCCCTGAAGGCGATCGCCCAGGCCGTGGCGGCACGGGTTTCGGTAATGGCCCTGAGCTAGTTTGCCTGAACTAGTTTGGGCGTTACCGGCGACTGGCGGTGAGCCATCGGGCCATCGCTCCGCTACTGTTTGATCCAATCCTCGCCCTTTGCTTGCACTCAATGGCTTCTTCCATGTTGCGCTCCAGTCGCTGGAATCTCAAATCGCTGATTCAACCCTGGGCTGATATTGACTGGGTGTTGCTGCTGGCGGTCACGGTAATGACCGTCATTGGTGGCATCAGCATCCGCAGCGTCGAACTCAGCTCCGGGGGCACGAACTGGATTCAACACCTGGTGATGGGAGCCATTGGTTTAATCATTGCCCTGTGGCTGGCTCGATCCCGCTATGAGGAAGTGGAGCGTTGGCGCTGGTGGATCTATGGCGGCATTAACCTGCTGTTGATTGCGGTGATGCTGTTTGGGACAACGGCCTTGGGGGCAGAACGTTGGCTGACGATCGGGAACTTTAATATTCAGCCTTCGGAGTTTGCCAAGGTGGGGCTAATCATCACCCTGGCCAGCGCCATCAACCAAGAAAGCATTTCCACCCTGCCGCGCTTGTTTCAGGTGCTAGCCGTGACGGCCGTGCCCGCCGCCCTGGTGTTCTTGCAGCCCAGCTTGGGATCAACGTTGGTGCTGGGGTCGATTTGTATGAGCATGTTGTATTGGGGCAATGCCAATCCCGGTTGGCTGGCGCTGCTGGTGTCGCCGGTCATTTCCGCCGTGTTGTTTAACGTTTACTTGCCCGCTTGGTTGGCTTGGGTGGCCCTGATGGGGTTTGCGGCTTGGAAAAGTCTGCCCTGGCGCATCTATGGCAGCTTGGGAGCGATCGTGGTGAACCTGACTTCCGGGGGGTTGGGCAAAATCTTTTGGGACTTTTTGAAGCCATACCAAAAGGCCCGAATCACCATGTTTCTCAACCCAGATCAGGATCCGATGGGTGGGGGCTATCACTTGATCCAGTCGCGGATCGCGATCGGGGCGGG
>NZ_LIRO01000073.1:0-2257 GCF_002742025.1 Limnothrix sp. PR1529 | reverse complement strand
TCCCAGGTGGGGCGATTTGCCCCCGGGCCCGATCGACCGCCGCCAGGTGGTGAGGATCGTTGCGATGGTGGCGACCAGCCACGGCCGCCCGGGGGAGAGGAAGATCGTGTGGGACTGCCTGCGCGGGGCACACCACCGCCGCCACCGCCGCCACCGCCACCGCCACCGCCATCCAAGGTGTAGTCAGGAACCAGCGTTCGATCGGCCCGATCGTTGGCCAATTTCTCTTCCCGCTCAAACTGGGCCGTAAGCTCCTGTGCTTCCTGCCAGATCAACTCAGCCTCAAGCAGGTCTAGCTCTTCGGTGGTCAGCTCCTTTTCCGGCGCGTCCAGCCCATAGAGTCGCCGGAAATATTCAGGGGTCAAACTTTCCCCGATCGGCGCGGGTTCGATCTGCTCAAAAATCGCCTCAGGGCGGATCTGGTTCCGCTCGAACTGAAGCCGATTCAGCGCATTGATGAACCCCGGTGAGATTTCAATGGTTCGGCTCCCCCAATCTTTCGGCGGATCAGGCAGTTTGAACCCCGCAGCCGGGATTTTCACCGAACCAACGTCACTAGGCGGCTTAACGGCCGTTTGGGCGATCGGCTGGCTAAATTCCCACTTAACGGAACCCCACGAAATCAACCCCGTAGGATTAAGCGCCGTCCGCCGAAAAAAGGGGATTGCCATGTCAGTTCGTCGTGAAATTGACCGGAATAGAAGTCGTTACCAACTCATTGACCCGTCGCCAAAGTTTGACCGCTCGGTTGATCGCCCAGTCATCCTGCAATTCAATCGAAACGCGACCAATTAACCGAGTCGTATTGTCGGCAACCGTCACAATTTGCACCTGAGAAGCAGGCGTAGGAATAATGCCCGCGTCTTCTTTGACCGTCATCCCGCGAGCCTGCTCATCTAACAGCAAAGTCGCCCAAACCCAAAGCTGTTCAACCGTCGAAATGTCCGAAGGAATCTGTTCACGAATCAGCTGCATTTTTCAGCCCTCAAGAAAAGAAAAAAGAAGTTTGCGTAATCAAGGCAGTAAAAGACAAGGTTGCCTTGGAACTACAAGAAAGGTCGGAAGGGATACATCAATCAATATCTCCAAAAAACTCAAACTCCTGTCCCATGGTGTAGTTGTTATTAGAGCTAGTCATTCCGTTATTTTGCCAAACGACCGTGTTTCCCTGGGTACGAGTAAAATAGTAGGGGCCGTAGTAAGTGTTCGGCTGGGTAATGTTCGTTTGATCGGATCTAGTATCCACCACAGTAAGAGTAGACACACTCTGCCCGACGACCAAAGCGGGAAGAGTTCCGACACGAATTAGCCAACTGCGAGGTAGATGCGCGGCTAGTCCTGCGTTGGTCTGGAAAATAAAACCGGTAAACCTAACCTGTACAGGAAATCGCCAGCCAAACCATGAGCCGATTGCATTATTGGTGTAAATCGTTTGTCCGCCAGCTACTTGATCACTTAATTGTGCAACCGAACCTGACTCAATCGCGCTAGCTGCTGCTGTCACGGTAGCGGCTCCTGTTGTGGGGTTTTGCCATCCACTTACCCCGGCGTTGATGGCTTGCAAGCGCCCGAAATAATCCAATATCCCGCGAGCACCTAAAGGGTTTTGGGGATTGCCGACAGCAGGGGAACCTGCATAGGTAAAACGCAAAAACGAATTATCGCAATCTTGGCTTTCCCAATTGCCGCCATCGGCAATCAGCTTGGCACTCTTTCCAGGCTTGATTTTTACCCGTTCCTGTTGACTGATTTCGACTAAATTGTCGGTTGCGATTCCGTTGATTCGGGCTGTTCCGGCGGCGATGATTGTGACGGTTGTGGTGGTTTGGTTGCTGATTTCAATTGACCCGGAAACTGTGGCGGGTAAGGTGAATTCTGAGCCACCTTTCACGAAGTAGCGCTTATCCGTTTCGAGGGTGGCGTTGGCAGTCAGTTTTTGCCATTGGATTGGGGTGGCGAAAACGGTTAAGTCGCCCCACGTGGGGATTCCGCCAATGATTTGGAGCGCCTGCCCGTTGGTGGCGTTTTGCCCCGTGAGCAGGGCAAAGAGTTGGGCACTGATCAAGCCGGATTGGGTGGCGGTGGCCAGCGGTGGCGGATCGATCACCACGTCGCCGGTTTCGCCGTTAACCGTCGTCACTATTTCAGCGGGCAAGACCACGCCGCCGCCGTCGCCGCTGGCCACCGTTTGCCACGTCCAGGTGTCGGGCCCGGTGGCTCTGAGGATCTGGCCTGGGGTGGGCGGGGTGGTTGGGGC